>DASVMC010000071.1:0-1555 GCA_036384555.1 Niabella sp.
GCCAAATTCGGCCAGCATTCCCTGGCTTACCTTATAAGCTCCGTTATATTCAGCCACTTCCTCGCCCATCAAAAAAACGCGATCGTCTCTTCTCATTTCTTCAGACATCGCCTCTCTCAGGGCTTCTCTGAAAGCTATAATCCTTGCCATATTGTCTTTTATAAATTTTAGGAGTGGCAAATTTACGTGAGATGGGGCAGAATACCAAAGAATACTATTGCATGTAAATCAGGGTTTTTGCCCGTTTCCCGTTCCGGTATTTGCAGCAGATTTACTACTTACTTTCGGAATTAAAGAGGATCAATAGCAGCGGTATACAGAACGCAGCCGCCGGATAGCAGTCCGTGTAAAAAGAAGGCTGGGAATGGCATTCGTAATTACATTTATTTAGAGCGGGCAGACGTAGCATCAACCAAACCTTGCATTATAAGGAACTGATAAACATTGCCGGAAAATTTGGGAGTTGCCTGCCGATACTTCAAATTTGCAGTATGCAACACTTTCCTCTTATTATTATTGGTGGCGGACCCATTGGTTTGGCCTGCGCTATTGAAGCGCAAAAAGCAGGGATCGGTTATGTGGTCCTGGAGAAGGCCGCTCTGGTGAATTCTCTGTATAATTACCCCATAAACATGACTTTTTTTTCTACCTCTGAGCGGCTGGAAATAGGTGGTGTTCCCTTTGTATCCAATAATCCCAAACCCAAACGCGACGAAGCGCTGGAGTACTACCGCCGGGTAACTTCTGCCTGTCAGCTCCATATAAAATTGTTTGAAGAAGTGCTGCAGGTGACAAAAGTGGTAGACCTGTTTGAGGTGATCACTACCAAAACCACATATACGGCTGACCATATTATTATAGCCACCGGCTTCTATGATATCCCGTACCTGTTAAACGTACCGGGTGAAGACTTACCCAAGGTGACGCATTATTATAAGGACCCGCATTATTATGCCTTCCAGGATGTGGTTGTGGTGGGCGCTATGAACTCGGGGGTAGATGCGGCCCTGGAAACCTGGCGCAAGGGAGCCCGGGTAACTATGGTGATCCGCGGTGCTGAGATCGGCACAAGGGTAAAATACTGGGTGCGGCCCGACATTGAGAACCGGATCAAAGAAGGGTCTATAAAAGTCTATTTTAATTCCACCGTAAAGGCGATCCGCGAAGATGAAGTGGATATAGACACTCCTGAAGGATTGATAACGATAAAGAATGATTTTGTAATTGCGGCTACGGGATATCAGCCCAACCTTCATTTTTTAAAACAGATCGGCATTGAGTTGAGCAACGATGAAGTGCATTGCCCGGTACTGAACCCCGATACCAATGAAACCAGCATCAAAGGCATTTACCTGGCAGGGGTGATCTGTGGTGGTATGAACACGCACCGCCTGTTTATTGAAAATTCAAGAGAACATGCGGTAAGCATTATAAAGGCGATCAGGGAGGGAAAGTAGGGGGCTGGGGAAGTATTCTTTTCCTGAAAAGAAGATCGGGTTCCTTCTTATGAATGAATAACCAACGCTGTAAACTAAACACATAATCCATAGGAAAA
>DASVMC010000072.1:0-6781 GCA_036384555.1 Niabella sp.
ATCGCGGCCATCCCGGGTAAACCAGTCCCATTCCACATCATTCCATAGCCAATTGATGCGGTTACGCAATTCACGTTCCACCGGAGCTGCTTTATCAAAATACTGGCGTACACAAAGCAGCCCCTGCAGCAAAAACGAAGATTCTACCAGATCTGCACCATCATCTTTCCGGCTGAACGGTATCGTTTTGCCCGTAGCGCCATTGTACCAGTGGGGAAACACTCCGTGATAAGAATCAGCTTTTGACAGCCATTTGACCATTTTTAACAGCAACCGCGCGGCAGTATCCCGTCCGATCCACCCGCGGCTTACACCAGCAATGATGGCCATTGTCCCAAAGCCTGTACCGCCAGTGGTTACCACTTCCTGCCCATAGTCGAATGACTGGTTGCTCCTTTCCCGCACCATACCGCTTACCGGGTGGGCAAAATCCCAGAAATAACGAAGTGTTTGCCTTTGAACAAGATCTACCAGGGCGGAGTCAGGAATATTTCTGTCGATCTTTGAAACGACAGGAATACCATACTCCTTTTTTAGCGCCTGCTGGGCGTGTACATTCGTTACCATAAGCAATCCCAGCAAGAAACAGGAAAATCTATACATAACTATCTTTTATAAGTAGGGTGCTGTAAAGCCCAGCTTTTTCATGCCGGCCTTTACTTCCGGGCAACTGGTAAACAGGCTCCACAACAAACCCGTACGGTAATTTTCAATCATCGCAATAATGGGTCCCTGATCAATAGCAAGATACGAATCAGCGAACCATGCTCCATTATTTTTTACTACATCCAGAGAAAATGCGTCTATAAATCCATATTCTTTAAAGAGATGATCTCCCAGCACATAGTAATAGAATTTCAGCGCCGCCAGGGATTGCGCCGGCGTATATGCGATAGAAGCAAGAGCCGCTGTTGGTGCAATAAAGCCCTGATCATTTGTGGGTGAGCTGGCTGTATAGCCATTTTTAATATCGCTTGCTGTAAGTCCCCACACAGAATCGCTATAACCGAAATAATTCTTAGGGTTGATACGACAATAAGTATAATTAATCAGCGTATGATTCTTTGTCTGGGTTTGATAATTAGCATACCTGTCGCTCAAACCAGCAGGGTTAATGCCCATAAACGAATAGTGTTCAAAAAATAACGGCCCTCCATTCGCTTCGCCCAATGGCAACAGGTAGTCAAAATAATTGTTGCCATTTTTAATAGTACCATCACCAGCCCATCCTTTATCGTATACCTCTTTAGTGATCGTATGTGTTAATGAAGAAGCTGCAAGCACATAAGTGATCAGGCACTCATTCCAACCCCTGATTTTCTGATTAATAACCCAGTTTACTGTAGGGCTCCAGTGCCAGTACAATACTTCTTGATTATTTTGCCGAAACCAGTCCCATTCAACGGCGTTCCATAAACTGTTAATATCATTCCTTAATGTAATTTCTGAAGCATCAGTTTCCGCAAAGTACTGGCGGGCCGTCAGTAATCCCATCATTAAATAAGCGGTTTCCACCAGGTCGGCGCCATTATCATCCATACTAAAAGGGATCAAGGCACCTGTACTACCATTTATCCAGTGAGGAAAAGCTCCGTGAAATTTAGGTGCCTTATTTTTTAAGAAAGAAACAATCGTTTGAAGACGCTTTAGTCCTTGCTCCCTTGTAATAAATCCTCTTTCAATCCCAACAATTAAGGCCATAATACCAAAACCCGAACCTCCAGATGTCACGGTTTCTGGTGTAGCATTACTTCTTTCCCTTGCAAGGCCGGAAACCGGGTGGGCGTAATCCCAGAAATACCGGAAGGTTCTTTTTTGGACCGTATCTAATAATGCGTTGTCAGTAATAGCCGGGAACTTGCGTGAAGAATCAAGTTTTGTAACAAAGGTACCATTAATAGGACTTTGAAGGCTTCCCCCGGAAGCAGAATGCAGTGCGCTACTTACAGAAAAGGTATATTTTGTAAGAAAAGATAAATTATTTATCGGTTGAATATTTATTACCGAATCATGATTAGACAAGGAGGTGTTTAAAGCTATTGCTGTACCATCATTATTTTGCAAACCAATGGCATTAAGAGATGTTGCATCAATAGGTTGCGAAAGTCTAATTTTAATCAGTGGGATTGTTGATATATCTGTTAGAATTGTATTTAAAACAGTTCCATTTAATGTGATATCAATGATTGATGCATTTTTTGCTGTTTCGACAGGAGGTATAATAGTATCATCTTTCCTGCCGCAGGAGAGAAGGAAAACAAGAAAAGCTATTTTTATTCTGTTACACATAGATATGAGGAAAAGCAAAGCCGGTATAACCGGCTTTACTATAAAGCAAGATTAGCGACCCTGACTCTCAAGCTTAAATAAGGCGCTGATTTCTACGTCATCTAATGCCTTATTATATACCCTTAACTCATCCATAGAGCCATCTAAAAAGCCGTGAAAGCCAAGTGTGGGTGATAGTTTAAAATGTGAGCCGGTATTTGCAAAAGCTCCCAGGACAACCTGTGTAGGAGTTGGAGATACTAAGGGACCAAGCCCGGGTCTTAACCTAAAATTATTATTTGAGACCCGTACGCTATTGGCAAACAGATCAATAGTGCTGGCTGTACCATCATACCGCATTACATAATGTATCCAATTGGAAGTACTGTTTACCACCTGATAATCCACACCCTTTGTTCCATAATCATTAATATTATCACCACCAGTCCTTGCTCCGGTAGAATAGCTGCCAATCCATGAATGTAAATCGATAAAAGAATTGGATACGGACTGCCCCGTTTCTACTCCGACATTTATAATATTTAACCAATCGTTTTCTTTAGCAGTATCACGGGCCAGAGTAAAAAACTCAGAAAAAGTGGCCCCATTATTCGCAATTTTCATCCAGAAGCTAACAGTACAGCTTGCCACAGCATTGGAACCGCTTAATGCAGGAATCGTAGGATACAATAAAAAACCTTTTGTTAAACGTAATCCTTCTCCTTTTACTCCTTCAATATAGGATGAATTACTATCTACCAGGGGTACCGCATTGGATTTTGTTTCTGCTTTGGAATTATCAAAATTCCAGTATGCGATCAAATTAGCGGTAGCAACTTCGCTGGAATTCACATAGCCTCCTGGAACAGGCGGAGGATCTCCTTCAACAACGTTATCATCAAAGTTGGCCTTTGTACAGGATAAGAGCATCGCAAGCCCCATTATACCTGTTATTTTATTAAATATATTAAATGACTTCATAAATAAATATTTTATCTGAAAGATTAATAATTGGGATTTTGGATTAGCCTCTTATTGCTAAGATCGATTTGCGGTTGAGGAATAGGAAATACCTCATTCTTTCCGTCAACAAATCCTTTGCCTAAAGCACGCAATACAGCTCCTGCCCGGCCTTGCCGAACGAGATCAAAAAACCGGTCCTGTTCCATTGCCAGTTCCACTCTTCTTTCTTTCCAGACATCATTAATAGTTACGGTTCCTAATTTTGCCAGACCTGCCCTTACTCTTACCATATTAAGCGGAGTTGTAGCGTCTTTTCCAAGATGAACAGCAGCCTCTGCATTCATGAGTAATATTTCGGCATAACGCATTACTCTTATATTCTTGGGTTTCGTATCCTTATTACCTGAAATCTGCTGCGTTTCTGCAATACCGCTTGCATACCCTTTATAATTATATCTCGGGTTCTGAACAGAATCCTGAGTCGGAATTCTAAATCCATCCCATAAAACAGTGCCCGCATTACCAGAGCCACCAGGACTTGTTGTCGGCTGGATGAAAATGATAGTGCCTGCTTTTCGGGTGTCGCCTGGCTCATATGCATTTACGAGGTCTGCACTCGGATTATTCCATCCAAATCCCAGATCATTCCATCCTCCTTTACCACGAGGTCCCTGCCCGTTACTATATAAGGGGCTAATGGCATTTTCAGCAACATTAACTCCGGTTTGTACCTCAAATATAGATTCTGTATTATTATTGCCCCCAACCCCATTTACCGCTTTTTCCCTAAAAATTATATTATAATCCTTCAGTGTATCTCCCTTATCCCTTACCAGAGAATACAGGTTGGAGTTTATAATATCAGTAGTCAGATCATATACCTTCTGCCAGTCGGCCTGGTACATGTAAACTTTAGCTAATAAGCCTTCCGCTGCCGCTTTATTAGCACGGCCTACCTGCGTATTAGCATCCCCTTTCGAAGGAAGATTAGCCATAGCATACTGAAGATCATTTATAATTACAGTGTAAATCTCCTCTTTAGAAACCCGGGTGAACAAATAATCGGCATTAAAATCATTTACTGCCGGTACCGTTATGATTTTAGGAACACCGCCAAAAGTTCTTACAAGGTTAAAATAATATAATGCCCTTAAATAACTTACTTCGCCCTTTAACCGATTCACTGTGGTACTGTCAAATGTTGCGTTATCCAATATTTGCAGGGCCTTGTTTGCCGCATTAATACCAACATAATATCCTTTCCATATATTATTAAGATTGCTTACGTTAGCATCAATAGTAAAATTATCGGCCTTTTCTCCACCGGAGTTATCGCCGGGTATGCTTCCGGGGTCTGCATCATCGGAGGCTTCATCTACCGTAACATAGTATAGAAACCCTAAAGTTGTATTTCCAAATCCTCCCTGATATAAAGAATTATAAACTCCTGTTACCAGATCCTTCGCAGCGTTCGGATCTTTTAAGGCTAATTCCTCATCTACTTGTCCTTGCGGAGGAACTTCTAAAAAACTTTTGCTACATCCTGCAATACCGATTGCAGCAATAAACATAATATAAATGATTTTATATTTCATGACTTTGAATATTAAAATGATAGATTAATACCTGCAGCCCAGGTTCTTATAGACGGATAAGAATTAAGTTCTATACCTGCATTTAATGGGGTACTGCTTGAAATTTCCGGAGAAAAACCTGAATACTTTGTTAGTGTAAAAACATTTTGGGCAGTTGCATAAATCCTTAACCTGGATATTTTAAATCTTTCCAAAAGTCTTCTTGTAATATTGTAGCCTATAGTAATATTATTCATTCTGAAAAAATTACCATTCTCAAGGAAATAGGTAGAATTAGGAAGAAGACCAATATTTGCTCTGGGGATACTATTGTTCGGATTATTAGGCGTCCACCTTCCATTAGCAACTTTTGTTTCAATATTATCCCTTGGATCAGTACCTACCGATTGTTTTTTCCCATTATAGATCTTAGATCCTACTGTGCCATATCCCCCAAAGCTAAGATCAAACTCTTTGTAGGTAACCCCACCATTTACTCCATACGTAACTTTTGGTTGATACGATCCTGAAAAGACTCTGTCATTATCATCAATTTTTCCATCTCCGTTAATATCTTTATATCTTATATCTCCGGGAACGGCCGTCTTTTGAGCCGAAGCGGCGATCTCATCAGCGTTTTGAAAAATGCCATCCATTTGTAATAAATAAAAGCTGCCTATAGGATGACCATTGTCCGTGAGTGTGGTAAATCCCTGACTATTGCCACCATCGCGAAGCGGCTGCCCTCCGTTTAAGCCAATAATCGTATTTTTATTAAAGGCTATATTGCCTCCAAAATTGTAACTCCAGTTTTCTCCTACTCTGTCTTTCCAGTCAAGAGAAGCTTCAAATCCTTTATTGGAAATCGTTGCTGCATTTGTGGTATACAGTCCATCCTGATCAGGTAATGTAGCCCCGATGGTTATATTAATTAAAGCATCATTTACCTTTTTATCGTAATAGTCTAGTGTACCTGACAACCGGTCATTTAACATTGCAAAATCAAGACCGGCACCAATTTCTTCTGTTGTCTCCCAATGAACATTCGGATCAGGCAATTGAGGAAAGTTGATCCCATTGACCAGTACGCCTGGCTGACCAAAATAATAGGGTAGCCCGGTACCTGCAATCGTTAAATAGGTATTGGAGCTAATCTGATCATTCCCCACCTTACCATACCCTGCCCGAAGTTTCAGGGTACTGAATAATTTTTGTGAAGACATAAATGCCTCCCTTGCCAAATTCCAACCAGCGCTTACAGAAGGAAAATAACCCCAGTGATTATACGAAGCAAATTTCGATGTGCCATCTGCTCTGAAAGTAGCTGTTAGTAAATACCGCTCATCAAAATTATAGGTCAGTCTCCCTATATAAGAATTACGGGTAAACTTATCTCCTGTATTTCCATTGTTAGCACTTGAAGGATCACCGACGCCCAAAAACCATTCATTTTTAGCAGCAGGCACATTCGTTCTGGATCCCGTTAATGTATTTGTGGTGTATTCTTCAGCAGTTGTGCCCGCCAGCAAGGTAAAATTATGAAGCCCGAAAGATTTAGTTGCAGTAAATGTGTTATCCCAAACCCAGCGGCCGGTATTGGTTCTTGAAATATTCAGTGAACTTTTCTGGCTTACCTGATTGCCTCCCTGCGGTATAAATACACTATTAGCCCCTGTATTGTCATATTGATATATATACGCAAGTGTGTTAGGAAAATCAAGATCAGCACCAAAGCTTGACCGGAAGGTCAGCCAGCTTGCAATTTTTATATCTGCGGCAAAATTCCCTTGCAGTCTGTTATCAATGGTTTGATTGTACCGTTTATCAAGGCTTAACAATGGATTGCCAACATTATTCGACAATGAGGTATTGCCGTATAAATCTCCTACTTTGGCAGGCACATAGGGTGCCGCACGATAGGCAGAGTTCAATACTCCCAGATCAACATCATGTAAATCGGACCGGCTATAGGAAAT
>DASVMC010000073.1:0-11971 GCA_036384555.1 Niabella sp.
TTGATCACCACTTTTCCTTCCTCCAGGTAGTCTTTCAAAAACTGGCGGATAGAGGGGGTCACATCCTGCCACTCCGCATCACCTGTTTTTGTAAGCGTTACAAAGTTGCTGGCAATAAAAACGGCCTTTATAAAAGGGAAACCGAATAATTCCGTTGCCAGTGGCGATGGTTTTGCAGATTCCACATCAGGAAAATCGATACTCTTACCGGGGTATAACAATTTGTTGGCTACAAATTTCATGGTTTCCGGGTTGGGTGTCATTTCTGTATAAATACTAATCACTGGATTACCTGTTTTTATCATGATCTGTTACAATTAAATTACAAAATTAACAATAATTGACCGTATTGGTTGAAAAGGAGCAGGAATAAGTTCCCGCCGGTCAATCCGTGATTTTATTTTCTTTTGATCCCGCTGAAGCAAATCAGTTCCCTCCATGGCTGTCTCTGTTTTGGTCTGCAATTTTTGGCAATACAAACTAATGTATATCAAACAATTATAAAAATTCGTCTTTATTGTCTTCTCCGGGGAGAATGCCCCCAGATTCCGCCGAAGGAAGGAGCATTTGTTTCAAACACCCGGATTAGAGATACAGGTATTAATTTAGTAGCCATGAAAAAGATATATTACCTCGGAACCTGCGATACCTGTAAGAAGATCATGCAGGAAGCAGGCATTAGTGCAGACAGTGGTTTTGAAATGCAGGATATTAAAACACAACCCGTAACCAGTGACCAGTTAACTGCCCTGAAAGAACTGGCAGGCTCTTATGAAGCATTATTCAGCAGAAGAGCGCTCCTTTATAAGGAACTGGGTTTAAAAGATCAGCAATTGAAGGAAGCGGATTATAAAAAATACATACTGCAGGAATACACTTTCTTAAAAAGACCGGTAGTGCTCATCAATAACACAATTTTTATCGGCAGTGAAAAGAAAAATGTAGCTGCCTTAAAGGAAGCGGTTCAAAACAATACATAAAAAAGGGAGCAGATAAGAATACCCACTCCGTATTATACATGAGAAATGTTTTTTTTGAAAGAGCCGCAACTTAAATGTCGCCTCTTTTAAATTTGCTTGCCAGCGTTATACTACCATCATTCGAAACAGCTACGTTGTAGATGTTTTTGCTGTCGCGCAAAACAACATTGTAACTGATCCCTTCTGTGTTGGTAACTTCTGTTACACCATAGATCTCTCTGCCTGCATATTTATTCTTCAGTTTATAAATAATAGTAGAAGGCAAATGGTTTTCGTTGTAGTAACGGATGGTGCGGATCAGTTTCCCGCTATTGTCGAACATGGCCCGGGAAGTAACAGAACCGGCACTGAAGCTGGCCTCGCTGTATTCAGCAGTTGTACTCCATTGCACATCCTGGGCATTGGTAAATACTTCGTTAAAGGTTTTTAATACTTTTTCATTTACAGTCGGGTGTATGGTAGTAGCCATAGCATTTAATCCAAACAAAAGAGCAGCGGTAAGAATAAAGAGTTTCATTTTTTAAAGTTTTTTATTTTGATTATTTAATTGCTTTGTTGATTCAAAAATAGTGTGGGTTTGCCGTCTGTGCCAAAGGGTTTGTGGCGGATTACGGGAGAAATGGGGTGAATGGCAGATTTCTCCGGGTAAAAACCATAAGCCTTTTGTATGTTATGCCTTTTTTTCACTACTATTAGTTCCGATCGGTCTCATTAAACGCGTTTGTATATATAAGTCGGTATACTTTATTTTTTGTTACACTGCGGCAGACAAAAAAATGTTAAGTCTTTCTTAATTACCATGTGAAACAGGCACGCTGTATGTTCCACATTTTGAACGGGTGCTGTTCCGGATCCCATCCCTGTTTTTAACCGTCCATCCTGAAACAGGGCTTCATAAAAAACCAGGGGCCGTCCGGTCAAAGCCTGCTGTTCCGGGAACCCGAAGAGAAGAGCAACAGCTATTTGTGAAATTTATACAGCTGCCCTTTGGGAATATGTACCTTTGTCCGCGTTAAAAGGAAGATTATGAAATGAAGCATAAGAAAATATTCATTTTTATATCCAAGGAGGTAAATATTTTCTTACGCGAAATTCCATCTGCTCATTAAAAACAATAAAAAAGAAACAGATGAAATTGAATACAAAGATTATTCATGCGGGTGTAGAACCGGATGCGGGTACGGGAGCAATCATGACTCCGATTTTTCAAACCTCAACTTATGTGCAGACCGGCCCCAATCAACACAAAGGGTATGATTATTCCAGGGCTGGTAATCCAACCCGTACCGCTTTGGAAAGATCGCTGGCCGCTTTAGAAAATGCAAAACATGGGCTGGCTTTCAGCAGCGGGGTAGCGGCAACCGAAACGGTGGTTAAATTATTAAAACCCGGGGACGAGGTTATTGCTGCAAGTGATCTGTATGGCGGTACATACCGGTTATTTTCAAAAATTTGGGAAGATTATGGCATTCGTTTCATTTACACCAATACCAGCAATATTGAAAATATTGCAGGAGCGGTGACCGACAAAACAAAACTGATCTGGATTGAGACGCCCACCAACCCGCTAATGAATATAACGGATATTGCGGCAACCGCGGAAATTGCAAAGCAGGCGGGCGCTTTACTTTGTGTAGATAATACATTCGCCTCACCCTACCTCCAAAACCCGATTGACCAGGGAGCGGATATTGTAATGCACTCTGCTACCAAATACCTGGGCGGCCATAGCGATGTGGTAATGGGAGCCCTGATGTTTAATAGTGATGCCTTGCAGGAACGTTTATTCTTTATACAGAAAAGCAGTGGTGCTGTACCAGGACCCATGGATTGCTTTCTGGTATTAAGGGGTATTAAGACCTTACATGTAAGAATGCAGCGGCATTGTGAAAACGGGGAAAAAGTAGCCCGGTTTTTAGCGGCTCATGATAAAGTAAAAAAAGTGTACTGGTGCGGATTTGAGGATGCCCCCGGTTATGCGGTTGCTAAAAAACAAATGCGCGACTTTGGTGGTATGATGAGTTTTGAGCTGAAAGATGATTCGGAGGCGGCTGCTACAAAAGTACTGACCTCAACGAAACTGATTGCTTTGGCAGAGAGTTTGGGAGGCGTAGAATCTTTGATCAATCATCCGGCCACCATGACCCATGCATCCATTCCACGGGAGGAGCGGATTAAAAACGGATTAAGTGATTCTCTGATCCGTTTAAGTATCGGCATTGAAGATGTGGATGACCTCATAGCAGACCTGGAACAGGCCCTGAATTAATGTGCCCCTGAAGCAAACTGTTTTGCATATACCATCGCCTGTTCAATCACGGGCGATGGATATTGTTCCAATGCAGCCAGTTGTATGGCATTGCGCGACTGCACAGCACCCTCTTTGATCCTATAATCAAATACCAGCTTATCTTCCTGTATGGACTCGGCAAAGTGATACATTTTGTAAACCCCTTTCAGGTATTCAACCAATTCCAGGTCATGAGAGGATGCCATTATAAGATTTTTGCTACCGTTAAGATACCGGAGCACAGACAATGCCAACGCCATCCGTTCAACCGTATTGGTTCCCTTATAGATTTCGTCGATCAGGAACAGGTGATCTGAAGGTTCGCCAAGCTGTTCTACCATTTCCCGGATCACTTTCATTTCTTTATAAAAGTAACTTTCCTGTTCAAAAAGGTTGTCAGCAATCTTAATGGCGGAATATTGTTTAAAAAAAGGAGTACAAAACCTTTCAGCAAAGCATATATAAATTGTCTGCGCCAAAACAGAATTAATCAGTACCGTTCTCAGGAAAGTAGATTTACCAGACATATTAGAGCCGGTGATAAAAATATTGGACCCTTCTGTATGAAACGAACCCGGGATCGGGTTTTCTATTAATGGATGATAGGCCTTACTGAACCAAAGCTGTTTTTCATGATCTGCAAATTCCGGGGTACAGGTTGTGTAATTTTGATCATTGATCAGCGAGGCACAGCTTATTGCGGTATCAATAGTACCGATGAATTTATAAATTACTTCAAAGGCATCCCGGTTCTGCATGGCCAGGCGGTAGCTTTTATTTAATGCCAGCGGTTCTATTAAAAAAAAGCCTTTGATCAGTTCAAACAGCAGCATCAGTATCATCGAAAAATCATCTGATGCAGTAGGCGCGCCCAGGAACCGGTAAAGGCTACGGATCGTCTTTACTTTACTGATCGCAGCATTAACGGCCGCTTTATTTTCAAATGGCATTTCCGGATCCAGGAGTTTTTCAGCACAATCAATAGTGGCAAAAGCCGCGGAAACGGTCTGTATACGGTCCTGGCTGCGGTTGCGGTGTATAAAATGAAGCAGGATATTTACAAAAAACAGGAAAACTAAAAGAGAAAAAAGAGAAGGGATAAAAAAAGTAAACACCGTTAGTGTAATTGCAGCAAGGGCCAGGGTCTTATAAACCGGGTGTTCCTGCTCCACCTTTCGATCCGGATCAAACAGATCAACAATAAAATAAGTACCGTTTTGTTCCAGCCGGTATAAATGATATTGGGTTCTTTTTCTTAAGGAAGCATCTGAAGAAAAATGAGCAGCAAGCCGGCGATCCTTTTTCAACGCCTCAATAGCATTAACAGGATGTACTATTTTATAAAACAGGTATTGTTGCCCTATGCCTGTTTCTGTACGGTCTATGCAGGCAAACAGTTCCTCAATATCAATATCAGAAAGTGTTTGATCCGTAAGCCGGTGAAAAAAGGCATCCTGATTGATCGCAGCATATCGGCTGATCCGGTCAAAGTTCCTGCGTTTTTCTTTAGACCTCCCCCAGGAAGCGCTGATTTTGGCTTCTATTTTCCTGCGCCTGCCGTTAAACCCAATCATGACTGCAAAATAAAGCACAACAATCTATAAATGAATTTTTCATTTCATTTTTAAAAAACAAGTATCTCTGCGTTAAACCAGCTATCTTGCGGCTGATTGGCCAATTAAAGATCGTTTTTTATGAACAGGGAACTATCGGAAGCAGAACAACTGGAACTATTTCAAAGCATTCTTCAGATCAACAACAGCTACCTCGACTGGGAAAAAGTTCAGCACATGGTTCTGAAACCGGATGCGCTTTCCAACGAACTTATATGGCAGGCTTCCCTCTCGGCAAGGCAGCAGGGGTTTACGCGACAAATAAGCGCCCTCGGTCAGTCCTTTTCCTGGTCCGTTTCCAATGATATGGAATTGCTGTTGCATGATCTGGATGTGCACATTGCAGGAGGAAGAGTGTTTGGCGGGATAATGGAACAGAAAAATGATCACCGCTACCTGATAAATGCCCTTATGGACGAAACGATGGCTTCTGCACAACTGGCCGGCTTCGGTGTTACAAAAAAGCTGGTAAAGGAACTGTTGCTGAAAAAGAAAACAACCGCGAATGAAACAGAACAGGTATTGGTTAATCTTTATAAAAGCCTGCAAAAAGTAAAAGAGTGGGAAGCACAGCCTTTTACAGAATCCAGGCTATTGGAGCTACATCAGTTACTTACAAAAGATACGATAAAGCTAAAAGGTATTGGCCGCTATCGTACCAATAACAAAATTGACAGCTCCAATATAGAAAATGCCGCTGCGTATGCCCCTGTTGATGCAAAAGAGATCCGAAAATGGATGCAGTGGCTGGAAGCATTTATAAACGACAATAAAAAGCCTTTTTATATTCACCCGGTTATCAAAGCCTGTATTATCGAATACCTGATCACCTATATCCGGCCCTTCAAAGACGCAAATGGTCGTATAGCCCGCCTGACCGGTTACTGGTACCTGTTACAGCAGGGATATTGGATCTCGGCATACATGTCCGTTTCCAATGTCATTATAAAATTGAAGGCACAATATCATAAGGCATTTGTACAGTCAAAGAGCAATGCTGATATCGGTTATTTCATTCATTTTATGACACAGGCGGTACGGATGGCGTACCGTTCTTTAAAAGACAGTTTACAACGTACCAACAACGAAAAGGAAAACAACCCCTTTGTAAAAATTAACGGGCTGAATGTACGACAGGCTGCGGCACTGCAATGGATCATGGATGATCCTGAAAAAATTGTCACGATCCGGGAGTTGCGTTCAGGATTCGGGGTTTCAAAAGAAACAGCACGCACAGACCTTACCGGCTTAATGGAAAAGGGATGGATACAGTTTTTTCATCTTAACAAAAAGACCTATGCGTTTGTTAAGAGTGTATCATTTGATCAGTTACTGCATGAAAAAATCAGCTAATAATCTGAAAGAATTTCTGGATGCCAAAGCCATTTATTATGAACAGCCCGGCTTTATTACAGAAGATCCTGTTTCCATTCCGCACTCATTTACCAAGCAGCAGGACATTGAAATAGCGGGTTTCTTTGCCGCAGTGCTGGCCTGGGGCAACCGGAAAAGCATCATTAATTCCTGTAAAAAGCTATTGCAGCTTATGGATGGCGCCCCCTATGACTTTGTAATGAATTTCAAGGAGCCCGACCTGAAACCTTTTCTGAAGTTTGTGCACCGCACTTTTAATGCCGTTGACCTTTTTCATTTCTTAGATGTATTACAGCATCATTATAAAATAAGCAGGCAAACGACGCTTGAAACCGCTTTCAGCGATCACCTGCACCCCGAGGATGCAACTGTAGAAAACGCGTTGATCGGGTTCCGGCATTATTTTTTTAACGACAAGTTATTTCCCCACTATCCTGCCCGCACACAAAAACACATTGCAACTCCGGAACGCAAATCAGCCTGTAAACGCTTAAATATGTATTTACGATGGATGGTGAGAAGCAGTAATAAAGGTGTTGACTTCGGATTATGGAAGCACATCCGGCCCTCCCAGTTAATCTGCCCGTTGGATCTGCACGTGGCACGGGTTGCGCGGCACTTTCAATTACTGGATCGCCCCAGCAATGACTGGCAGGCAGCTTTAGACCTTACAACACATTTAAAGCAGCTGGATGCAAGGGATCCTGTAAAATATGATTTTGCATTGTTCGGACTGGGTGTCATTGAAAAATTTTAATTGATCCGGCTCAATTCAGTTGCGAAAAGAACGTTAAAGCCGTCTTTCCTTTATGTAACAAAGAACAGTTGCTCATCATTAAAGCAATTAAAAACCTTATTCATTGAACCATTCATTAAAATTAAAACACATGAAACAATTATTTGCGGCAGTCGTATTATCGTTGGTCACACTGGGAACAATAAAAGCGCAAACCCCGGATCTACGCAGAAAGATCAGTGTAAGCGGTACAGCAGAAACAGAGATCACACCGGATATCATTTACGTAAGCATTGCGTTAAAAGAATATTTTGAAAACGGTAATAGTAAAAAAAGAGTGGATATAGCCACCCTGGAAAATCAGCTCTATGCAGCCACACAGAAGGCGGGTATCCCCAGGGAAAATTTGACGATCAGTAATTTAAACAGCTGGGCAAACACAAGCGGCAAAAAAAAGAACCCGGATTTCCTGGCCAGCAGGCAATATCTTTTAAAAGTAAGCGACCTGAACAAACTGGATCAAATCATCAGCAGTATTGATTCCAAAGGAATTCAAAGCACCGGTATTCAGAGTTACGATTACTCCAAAATGGAGCAATTAAAAAAGGAATTAAAAATAAAAGCCTTACAGGCAGCAAAAGAAAAGGCATCCTATATGGTAGAAGCACTGGGTGGTAAACTGGGCGACGTACTGGAAATACAGGATGGTAGTGATAGTCCCCTGCAGCCTGTAATGTACCGGAATTATGCCATGAAAGCAGAAGCTGCTGATATGGCTGGCGGCGATGCCGACCTTGATTTTAAAAAGATCAAGTTAAACTTTACGGTCAATACTGTTTTTGAAATTAAATAAACAGCAATTACACCAATAGAAAGGCGGTCTCCTGCAGACCGCTTTTTTTATTTTAAAACGAAATCGCCTTACTTTCGCTGAATGATTCAGTTTGACAGATTTACTTTAGAGAATGGCCTGCGGGTAATTGTGCATCAGGATCTTTCAACACCCACAGTGGTCATGAATATTTTGTATGATGTGGGTGCCCGGGATGAAAACCCTGACCAGACCGGTTTTGCGCATTTATTTGAACATCTTATGTTTGGAGGTTCTGTAAATATTCCGGAATATGATGAGCCCCTGCAACTGGCAGGTGGTGAAAACAATGCGTATACGACTAATGATCTGACCAATTACTATATACAGATCCCCAAAGAAAACCTGGAGACCGCTTTCTGGCTGGAAAGTGACCGCATGCTTTCTTTGGCATTCAATGAAAAAAGCCTGGAAGTGCAGCGCAAAGTGGTTTCAGAGGAGTTCAAGGAGCACTACCTTGAAAAACCGTATGGAGATGCCTGGTTTAAACTAAGAGAACTGGCTTATAAAAACCATCCGTACCGCTGGATGACCATTGGCAAGGAGCTGGCACATATTGAAAATGCACAACTCACCGATGTAAAGAACTTCTTTTTTAACCATTACCGCCCCAATAATGCGATTATGGTGGTAGCGGGGAATAGCACTACCGAAGCAGTAAAGGCGCTTACTCAGAAATGGTTCGGCAATATTCCACCCGGAACTGAAAATAAACGGCAATTACCTGTTGAAACGGTACAAACTGAAGCGCGTAAGGCAGTAATGCATGCAGCTGTACCCCTGGATGCGTTTTATAAATGCTGGCATATCGCAGACAGGTTGAGCAAGGACTATTACACAGCGGACCTGATCACAGATATCCTTGGAGGCGGAGACTCTTCCCGTTTGTTTGAAAAACTGGTAAAGGAACTGCAGTTATTCGTAAACATTCAGTGCTATCACATGGGCAGTATTGATCCGGGCATTATCTGCATTGAGGGTAAACTGGTAAAGGGTATTGATATGAAAACAGCGGAAGCCGCCGTAGAGAAAGTACTCACAGATCTGAAAGAAGAGCCCGTTCTGGAAACGGAATTGCAAAAAGTAAAGAATAAAACCGAGAGCATGATGGCTTTTGAGGATATGAGCCTGTTAAACCGGGCAAACAGCCTCGCTTTCTATGAACTGTTAGGAGATGCGGCAATGATGAACACTGAGCTGGAGCGGTATGCCGCTGTAACCACACAAGCTATTAAAGAAGCTGCGCAGCGGATTTTCAGGGAAGAGAACAGCAGCACACTGTATTATTATGCGAAGAACTAAACAGTTTTTTTCCCGAACTTCAGTTCCGTTACCGCATTTTTATTATAGCGTGCAAGGTATCCTTTAATGGTTTTTTCCAGATCACCACTTTTTACAGATGTGTTCCGGATTGGCTTTTTTATGGAGGAATTCCCGTTACCGTTCCAATAGTCAACTATAAGAAATTCCTGTTTTCCATTCCTGTTTTCCGATAGATCTCCATCCTCCAGATAAATCTGCCAAAATTATCCTTTCAGCAGATTCAGGAGGCAAAAACATAGTTGCTCCCAATAGGGAACTCCAGCAGATCAATAAACACTGCCTGTTTGTTGAATTTGGTGACTTTATTTTTTGCTACGATATAACTGCGGTGAATGCGCACAAACTGATCCTGGGGCAGCAAATGCATCATATCATTGATCGTAATGCGCGTCATGATCTTTTTATTCTTCAGCACCACGTTCAGGTAGTTGCCGGCGGCCTCTATATACAGAATATCATCCAGCGATACCCGTACCTGTTCATATCCATCTTTCAGGAAAAGCGAATCCACATCTGCCGGTTTATTATTTTTCAGGGCAAACAATTCCTGGGCGCGGGAACAGGCTTTTATAAAGCGCGCCAGTGAAAACGGTTTCAGTAAATAATCTACAGCATTTACCTCAAACCCCTCCACAGCATGCTCCGTATATGCCGTGGTAAAAATGATCATTGGCGGGCTCGACAGGCTTTTTGACAGTTCAATACCACTGATATCCGGCATTTTAATATCCAGGAAGATAAGATCCGTCCTGTTGTTTTGTAAATAAGCAATTGCTTCAAAAGCATCAGTGAACGTTGCCTGCAGTTTTATAAAGGGCACTTTTGCCGAAAGGTTTTTGATCACTTCCAAAGCAATGGGCTCATCGTCTATGGCTATTGCGTTCACGGGAAAATAGCTGGTTTTTTAATTTTTTAGTGCCCGGTTGCCGGGATATCACTGTTTAAGACAGTTTCGATCTGTTGATAGAGTAGTTCTTTTCTACTGGGCCGCTCCGCCTTCGCCACCACCAGTTTCCCTTTTTTATCAAAAATGAAATATTGGGGATAATATTCGCTCTTATCGCCGGCACCAGTAAGCAACTCTTTCCAAAAGGGGGTCATTTGTTCCCGGTTCTTTCTCAAATGTATGCCCGTTAATGCATTCACTTTAATAAACTCCTTCCAGACGGCCGCTCTTTCATCGTCATCCATATCCAAATATACGAAGGCCACGTCTTTGCCTTTAAAATATTGTTTCAATTGCGGTGTAAATTTCAATTCCTGCTTACACGGCCCGCACCAGGTACCCCAAACATCTAAATATACTACCTTCCCTCTCAGGGAATCAATGACCTGGTAAATAGAACTGACGGACTCATAGTTTGTAAGGATCTGTATTGCTTTATTATCTTTATTACGCGCAAGCAGCGTTTCCAGTTCCGCTACCTTCTTTTTCAAAGAGGGGTAATACCTGCTGTCCGGGTATGTTTTTTTCAGTTCCTCAAGAAGCGCGCCTGCATAGTTCAGGTCTTTTTCAGCATATTTTGTAAATACCTGCTGAGCCAGGTAAGCCTCTGCCACATCCCGGCTATTGGTATTTTTTACAGCGAGCCAGTTGAGATAGGGTTTCCCCTTTTGCTTTATAAGCGCGGTTCCGCTGTCCAGGCTTACATTATAATGCACCAGCGGCACATTGGTTTTGTGGCCGGAAGCTTCCAATTGACGCATGGCGTCTGATTCTAAATACCCGTTATAATAGTCTACAAACAAATAGTATATCGGACCGGGATTGCTAACTGTTGACTGCGGAGAAACAAGTTGGTACAAAAGTTTATAAAAAGCAGCCAACCGTTTGCTATTCATAAAACCCGTTTGTGCAAATTCATTTGCCCGGCAATAAGCGGCAGACCGGGTCTCCTGGATAAACAATGCTTTTAGCCGCCCGGGAAGAGTGGTTTGCTGAATTGCTGCTGTTTTTTCCTTTACATGATCCATCCAGGGCCGGATGTAAGCTGTATAAACTGAATCCGGCGATAACTTCGAAAGCACAGCTGCGGGTATTTCGCTGATCATAAAATCAGGGTATTCAAACGGGTTGGCTGCAAACAGCACCTTATTCTCTTTAAGCAATGAGCCGCCCACAGGTTTTAACTCGCCGGGGTTGCCTTTACCTGCATTGATACACAGGGATTGATACGGGCGGACAAAAATTAAGAATTCCTTTTTATTGTAGTTCAGCATTACAAACCCTTCTTTGCTTACCGGCAGCCGGAGATCGAAGCTGCCGTCCTGTTTTACAGGTACGGTTAGCGCATCCTGGTCAAAAAAATCGTATACATAAGGGATCCGGACCTGCATTTCGGTTCCCGTTGAAGGATCGACCCGGCCCTTTAACCGGAATTGGGCCCTTGCGGACAGCATTAGCAGCGACAGCAGGATTACAGGAATCTTTTTCATGATCACAGATTGATTGTCAGGTGTACAAAAAAGTCCTTTGCTGTCTGCCGGATCACCAGTTCATGCCGCTCCGGGTATTCCAGTTGCAGGCGCTCTTTTACATTCGGCAGCCCGATACCACTTTTAAATTTTTCCGGGTCGCCGTCCGGTTTCAGGTGTATGCTGTTCTGCACATCAAAGTACAGGATATTGTTTTGTGTGTGCAACGCAATGCTGATGTAGGAAGGTTCCCTCAGGCTGACCCCGTGTTTGAAGGCATTTTCTATAAAGGGTATTAACAGCATTGGCGTAATCAGTAAGGCAGCCGCAGGCTCTTCTATTCTTACCAGTATCTGTATACCTGGTGTA
>DASVMC010000074.1:0-3380 GCA_036384555.1 Niabella sp.
ACTCCGGGAATACCTCTTTCAGTCCGGTCCAAAAAGCTTCTTCGGATGGCCGCCAGCCAACTGCCGCAGACGGGAAAAAATCAGTATTTGTAGCCGGATTTAAACGAGAAGAAGCGTCTTCCCTGAAGTTCAGCTCTACCATATACTTTTTGTCATAGTCATAGTTGAATCTTCCAAATACTCCTTCTAATATCCATTTGAATTGAGAGCTACCGTTGGTTTGGCTGGAGGGGTCGCCCAACCCCATACTGTTGGAATTATTATTACTGAAATTACTTCTGGACAAAGTGGTACTCCTGTAATTATAAACATCTTGTTGCACACCTACTATGGCATCAATATGATGCTTTTGGATATTTTTGGAGTAAGACAGGTCCAGTTGTTGTAGATTTCTCCTACCCGAATAATTAGACATTGTTGATACATTCGGGCCGGTAGTGGTACCGTTATACAGGCCAATTGGTTCTGAAATTGAGTAGCCTCATTCAAATTATAACTCAGACCTGTGGTATACTTTAAGGTAAGATCCTTGGCAAGGTCATATGCCACGTTGAAATTCATTTGGATATTGTAATTCCTGGGATTATAATAGCCACCTTCCAAAGCCTGTCTTACCGGGTTACGCGTATCATTGGTAGAAGTAATATTCCAGCTGCCATCCCATAGTTGTATAGAATCCACAGGTCTTTGTCTGTTAATAGCACTAACAATAGCGCCAAAATCTCCTACAGCCTTGGAGGACGGCTCATTGCGGTCATCCATCACCAATCCTATAGACAATCCTGTTGTAAGCCGTTTCCATTTTACTTCATTATTGCTTCGGATAGAATAGCGTTTATAGTCTGTATTTGCTACATTACCATTCTGCTGCAGATAGCCGAAAGAAAAATTACTTTTTATTGTAAGGTCTTCATGGGTGAGACCACCTCCAAGATTAATGTAATGGGATTGTGTGAAACCATTATTACCCGTAAATAATGCCTTGCGCCAGTCAGAGCTTGCTATTGCGCCCGATTTCCATCCGTTAAGCTGATCCAAAGTAAATACCATTTTAGAAGAGTCAAAATTCGTATTGGAAGGGGTTAGCAAGTCATACATTGTAGCTTCATTAAACGCATTCGCATAATTGTAGGCATCCGCTTCCTGGAATAGCTCCGTAGGTTGCTGCCAGCCTACATAACCGGAATAAGAAATGGCAAACTTTCCCAGTTTTCCTTTTTTTGTTGTAACCAGGATCACCCCGTTACCAGAAAGGGCACCATAAAGTGAAGCCGCAGCGGCATCTTTTAACACCGAAATTGATTCAATGTCATTCGGATCAATCAAAGTAATTGAACCTGGTACGCCGTCAACGATAATCAAAGGGGTTGTATTACTATATACCGAACCGACACCCCTGATATTGAAAGAAGGTGCAATTCCCGGTTGTCCTGAAGCAGAAATTACGCTTAATCCTGCTACCTGTCCCTGTAAAGCAGAAACAACGTTATTTACAGGTCGCCCCTTTATGATCTTATCATCTACCTGGGTAACGGACTCAATCAAAGTAGATTTGCGTTTGGTGCCAAATGCCACCACTACCACTTCATCCAGTGTATTGGGTGTCGCTTTCAGACTTACATTGACCGTAGTGCCCGCTCCTGGTTTTAACTGATAACTGGCCGTGGTATGGGACTCATACCCTACCCGCGAAAAATTAAAAGTATAATTACCTCCGGCAGGAAGTCCCGCAAAAGAAAACACACCGTCCTCGTTAGTAATCGCACCCGACGACATACCGGTTTCACTGTTCTTGGCAATAACCGATACTTCGGACAGCACCTGTCCCGAATCGCTTCTGACAACACCCGAAACCGTTACCGTGCGTTCCTGGGCGGATACTCCGAGCGAGATTAAAAACAAAATAATAGCAAAAGGGAGCCTCACGACTCCTTTTAACAAGGATCGCCTTTTTTTCATAAACTAAATGTTAAGTGAGAAGAATTAGTGAAATGATACTATGCTCATATGTCATTTATTTCCTGCTGATAATATAATCGCCGTTCTTTTTTGTGACATTTAAACCGTTCACCAGGGCAATGTCATTCAAAATGCGATCCAGGGGCGCCTGTTTCTCAACCCGTCCGATAAAGCTTAACCCCTTTACAATGGCCGGATCATAGAGGATCTTTACATTATAAATAGCCGCAAGCTGATTCAGAACTTCTGCCATATCCCTGTTCTCAAAAGCATACCAGTTACTCAGCACACGCTCTTTCGATGGAACCTGGTCTTGATGCTTTTTTTCCGGATATCCGCCTGCTGAAAGTTTTGCCAGTCCGGTGTTCGCATCAAAATAAAATACATCGCCCGCCACCATATGATAACTACCAGGCTTTTCTGCTGCGCGTTGCCCCACGGCAATATGTACTTTTCCTCTGTAAAGATGTACCCGTATATAATTCAGGCTGTCATAAGCGGTGATCCTGAATCGTGTTCCCAGCGCCGTAGTATAAACCCCTTTGCTATATACAGTAAAGGGCCTTGTTTTGCTGGCTTTTACATCAAATACAGCTGCTCCGCTCAGCGAAAGAGTCCTGTTTGTATTAAAATTCTGCCTGTTATACGTTATTGCCGATGACGGGTATAACGTTACCAAAGAGCTATCGGGTAATCGGACTTCCTGAGGTTGCTGCTCCCCATTGCTATAAGATGTCCATAATTTCTCCTGTTGACTGCCCGTTCTATCAGCATCCTGAGAATGATACTTATGCGGTTGCAGGGCGTAATAGGAAAAAAGAAAAGCCAGGAACAATACAACAGCGGCCGCTATTCTTCCTGCCCAGATACGCACAATCCTACCTCTTTTTTTTTGTTGTTCAATCTGCTTCCATAACAGCACAAAGGTCTCCTCATCGGGCAAAGGCACCTCTTCCTCTTCATCCCATTCCCTTATGCTCATATAGCGCTCCAGCACTTCAGGGAATTGCTTCAGGTACTCACTCACCAGCACAGCTTCTTCATCTGTGCACTGCCTGGCAAAAAACCGGTGTATCATTGCCGCATCAATCTTCATATCAGGCCATCATTAACGGCATACTTATATATACGCCGGTCTAAAAAAAGTTCCTCCACTTTTTTTTACTTTTTTTTATACTTTTTTAAAGAATGTTCTTTTCCGGTACAGGATGTTCTTCCCCAGCTCCTTCACCGGTTATTTTTTGCTGAACAGGAACAGCAGGAGAAAACCATAAAACGAAGAATCTCTGCGGATGAACCGCAGTGCTTTCGATAAATGGTTGTCAACAGCTTTAACAGATATGGAGAGTATCTTAGCCGCTTGCTTATAGGAATAGCCTTTTATATGTGTTAATACAAATGCGTCCCTGCGTATCCCGGGC
>DASVMC010000075.1:0-6358 GCA_036384555.1 Niabella sp.
TACTGAAAGAAGGACGGTTTATACGACAGGGCAACTTTGAGGACGTGTTCAGTTCTGACGAAGCGCTGATCCGCGAATTTTATGAGTATAACTTTATTCAATAATATATGAAAACAGCTGATTCAAGAAGGGCTACTACCGTGGGCATATTTATTATTTTAGGGCTGATCATTTTTGCCACTGCCATTCTCATCTTAGGCGGACAAAAAAAGACGTTTATCGATTCGGTGCAGGTAAAAGCGATCTTCCACGATGTGGGCGGTCTTTCCAAAGGCAATAACATCTGGTATTCCGGGGTAAAAGTGGGCACGATCAAAAAGATCCGTTTTATTGATCACAGCAGGATCGAAGTGCTGATGAATATCGATAAGAACGCCCGGTCGTTTATTCACAAAGATGTTAAGGCGCGGGTAAGCGCCGATGGACTGGTGGGCAATAAGATCATCGCCTTGGATGGTGGCACGGCTCAAACCGCTCCTATCGAAGACGGTGATATGATCATCGTGGAACCCAGCATCAGCACGGATGAGATCATGAATACACTTCAGGTAAATAATAAGAACCTGGTGGCCATTACCGGTAATCTCAAAGACATTATGGAAAATCTGGCTGCGGGCAAAGGCTCTCTGGGTAAACTGATGAAGGATTCATCCGTTTACGAACAGCTGGACCGCACCCTGGCCATCCTGCATAAAACAGCCGGCAATACCCAGCAGTTTACAAAAGATCTTACCGGATACACGGCCCGACTGCAAACTCCCGGCGTGCTGGCCAATGACCTGGTGAGTGATACCGTTGTTTTCAGCAGACTCCGGAATACCGCGAACCAGCTGCAGGAAGTGGCCATGCAGGCGAACGAGGTAGCGCACAATCTTCAATCGGTAAGTACGGATGTCAAAGGCCGTCTTAACAGTAACGAATCACCTGCCGGTCTGCTGCTGAATGATTCTGCAACAGCCCGGCAGCTGCATCAAACGATCCGGAACCTGGAGAGCAGTACCGGCAAACTGGATGAGAATATGGAAGCGGTGCGGCATAATTTCCTGTTCAGGGGCTATTTCAGGCGACAGGAAAAGCAACGCAAAAAGGAAGAAAAAAAGCAACAAAAAGAATTGCAACGGCAAAATTGAAGCGAACGTGACAGTTGTATACATATGGATGTCTTTCACTGACAAGGAACGCAAGAAAATGCTGCCCTTTGTAGAAACATGTAATAAAAAGTTTGAAATTAATCGGGTATGAGAATAATGATAAAACATGTGTTTTAAGCATTGAATTGCAGCCGCATAAAGAATATGAATTTATAATAACGAATGTCAGATTTAGATCAAAAGACGGGTACCGGTTAAAAGAAGAAAAATACCCCGTGCAATTCAGAACGAAATAAAACCATTCCAGGGCGGGCTGATGAGAGGCAAAATTCATTGACAGCCCCTGGAGCGATGGAAGAGTGCGCTATTGTCATTTTGGCAGTTTGGTGTGCTGCGAATTCCGAAAACCTCCAATAATTTTCTATACAGTAGGATTTACAGGAACCTTACCTGCTGTTATTGCTTTCAATAAATGAACGTCTACCTTTGTAATGGTACATTGAGCGGAAATGATTGACAAAGATATTTTAGCAACTTTACAGCAAAAAATTTGCAGTGAGCCTGGTGAGCAATCATTTAACGCTTTTTACAAATTATGCTTTCCGGCCTTGAACCGGTTCACCTTTTCTTTTGTAAAAAATAAAGAAATTTCAGAAGAAATTGTATCGGATATTATGCTGAAAATATGGCAACGCCGGAAAGAGCTTTCTAAAATAAAAAACCTGAAGCTTTATCTATACGTGAGCGCCAGAAATCATGCGTTTAACCATTTAAGGCTTTCAAAAAGCAGAGAAACAGAAGATATTGAAAATGTTGCTGTTTGGCTGAAAGCTGATGATCAGTTTTCACCGGAGCAAAAACTCATAAACGACCAGCAGTTAACCCGTATCTATAAAGCTATCAAACAGTTGCCTCCTAAATGTCAGCTTATTTATAAACTGGTAAAAGAAGACGGGTTTCGATACCAGGAAGTGGCAGATCTGCTAAAACTTTCTCCGAAAACAATCGAAGCCCAAATGGCCATTGCGGTTAAAAAATTATACGCTGCACTTATAACCCCTAAAAATCTGTATTAATTTTTTTTTAACTCTTTTAGGGGTTTTAGGAAGAAATGTTGTCCATACAGGATATATGCAGGAAAATGAGTTATTATGGCAGTTGCTTGCGAAGAAGCTTTCAGGGGAAGCCAGTGAGGAGGAATTGACACAGCTGGAGGCGCTGTTAAAAAAAACAGCGTATTCAGATATAGATGCGTTAAGCTCCCCGTGGGCACGGTATCATGAGTTCTTACATAATACTCCCGATGTGTTAGCTTCAAAATCTTCCGAAGTATACGATACAAAAGTGCAGCCGGATTTACAAAAAGTATCTAAAAGCAGGAAGGTGCGCTTATTATACCCTTTATTGAGGCTTACAGGCATACTTATTTTACTATTATGTTCCGGCTATTTCTTTTATTTTAAGTTCAGTAAGCAGTATTCCCCACTTCTTTATTCAAGTACTGATACTCATAAGAAAGTAATACTGCCTGATGGCTCTCTGGTTTGGCTCAATAACGGAAGTACGATAAAATATTCCCTGAAGAATGCTACGCGCCAGGTGGAACTAAAAGGAGAGGCTTATTTTGAAGTTGTTCATAAAGCTGATCAACCCTTTATAATTTATACAGAAAAGGGGGTATACATCAGGGATCTGGGTACTGTGTTCAACATTAAAGCGTATGAGAATGAAGCGATGGAAGCAACACTGATCAGTGGAAGTATTGAGCTGTATACCAAAAACGATCCGGGACAAAGCTTGCTAATGCATCCGCATGAAAAGGTGATTATACTGCCCGATAGTAAGGATGAGAATATTACTTATGATGATAAATATCAACCTGATGTACCGGTTAAAAAGGGAACACTCGTGAATTGTAATTATGTATTGCTCCCTGTCAGCACAATGAACAGTAGCACAAAAGATTCATTGATACCGGAAATAGCCTGGACCACAAATGAGCTTGCGTTTAAAAGCCGCCCGTTTTCAGAGCTTGTTAAAACAATGGAACGCTGGTATCAGGTTAAAATAAAGATCAATGATAGCGGAGTAGGTGCCTATAGGTTCACAGGAATATTTAAAGGAGAAACAATTGATCAGGCCTTAAAAGAGCTGCAAATGATCCGCCCTTTTACATATTATACGAATCAGGATGTAATAACTATCGATAAATAAATTACTTACTAAAGCTATGATACAGATCCTTAACGACAGTTAGCTGTCTTTTTTTGGTTTCGTGACGCACATTTCCGGTGACTTGCATTTTATCAAACTTAAATTTTAATTAAAATATGAAAAAAAAGAAATTTTCTTCCTTTTGTATACTTAAGGATGATTTCTTAAAAGGTCTGTCTTTAGTAATCTTAAGCTGCGCTGTACTCTTTTTTACTTTTTCTTCTGCTTATGGAGCGGATCAATCTCCTGATCTTACCATAAAAATCAAGAATGAAAATATTGAGGAAGCGATTAAGATAATCAGCCAAAAAACGGGGTATCGTTTTATTTATAGTGATGATCTGATGCCTGCTGATAAATATGTTTCCATTAACGCCAAAAACAAACCGCTGACAAATATCTTAGATCAATTGTTTGCCGGTACTGATTTACAATTTAACATTTTAAATAATCAGGTAGTTGTTATTACCAAAACACACCCGGCAAAAAGCATAAATTTTCCGGTTACGGGAACTGTTACTGATGAAGGAGGTAGCCCACTGGCGGGAGTAAGTGTTATTATTAAGGGCACCAGCACCGGTACGATAACCACTGAGAGCGGTCAATATACCATTAATGCCAGTAAGGGGGCCATACTGGTATTTAGCTATGTGGGACGACAGGCAAAAGAGGTCGTTGTAGGAGATAGTGGATCAATTGACGTAAAGCTTTCTGAAGAACAAAATGCAACGGATCTTAAAGATGTTGTGGTGGTAACTGCATTGGGTGTAAAAAGATCGGAAGCTTCGACAACTTATTCTACTCAGCAGGTATCGGGAGAGGATCTCACAAGGGTGAAAAATACCAATGTGGCAAATTCTTTAAGTGGTAAGGTCGCAGGGCTTACAATATCGTCCAGTGGATCTGGTGTTGGCGGATCTGCAAAAGTAATTTTAAGAGGTGCCAAATCTATTTTGGGTAATAATCAGGCGCTTTATGTAATTGACGGAGTTCCTATGAATAACGTACCAACTAATCAGCCCAATAGTGCCTATGGCGGAACTACCTCTTATGATGGCGGTGATCCTATATCTAACCTGAATCCTGATGATATAGAATCAATATCTGTTTTAAAGGGCGCGTCTGCATCCGCGTTATATGGAGGTGATGGTGCCAACGGTGTTATTCTGATTACTACAAAAAGCGGAAAAGCAGGCCGTGTGCAAGTCAACTTTTCTTCATCAGCCTCTTTCAACAAAGCTGCATACACACCTTCTTTTCAAAACGCGTATGGCTCAGCCACTTCCTCTTCACTGCAAAGCTGGGGCAGTGCCATTTCCGGTGGACACGATAATACAAAAGACTTTTTCCAGACGGGCAATAATTTTACGAATTCAATTAATTTAACAACAGGTTCTAAAGTGGCTCAAACCTATTTTTCATATGCCAATACATCTGCCCGTGGAATAGAGCCTGGAAATGATCTGCAGCGGAATAATTTTAACCTGAGACAGATCGGGCATTTTTTTGATGACAAGCTAACTGTTGATATAAATGCTAATTATGTGACACAGCAGATAAAAAATGCTCCGATGGTAGGTTTTTATTTCAATCCCTTAACCGGCTTATACCTGTTTCCCAGGGGAACGGATATTTTGACTTATAAAAATCAATTTGAAGTAGCAAATGCTCAAACTCCATATGCTGTACAAAACTGGATCGGCACCATCGCTAACAATGACGGCACGCCTAAATTTAATGATGATATTCAGCAGAACCCCTGGTGGATTATAAATCGGAACCCTACAGACCTGCAAAGGAACCGGTTGCTGGCGAATGCAAGTGTTAAATATGACTTTGCTCCATGGTTTAACCTACAGGCAAGAGGAAGTGTAGACCGGATTAATGATATTTATAACCAGAAATTGTATGCAAGCACATCACAATATGTATCAAGGTCTAATGGGAATTACTACTATTCCAATGGGATTAATACACAAATGTATGGTGATCTTTTGGGTAATTTTAATATACCAGTTTCTAATGATTTTAAAGTTGCAGGCCTTGTTGGCGGCAGTATCCGGGATTCAAAAATGATCGGTTTGTATTATGCATCTTCCGGTAATAACCCGGGGACCGGTTTATTCTTCCCCAATATATTTACAGAGCAGAATACGATAACCGACCCTGGTACTTCTGCGGATATGCCACAGAATCACATACAGGTGCAATCTGCTTTTGCAAGTGCCAATCTTTCCTACAAAGAAGCGGTATTTCTGGATTTATCAGGCCGCAATGACTGGTCGTCCACGTTGTCAAATACGAAAGACGGGTATTCTTTTTTCTATCCATCGGTGGGAGCCAACGCGATCCTGAGCAAATTACTCGAAATGCCAAACGCTATTTCGTTTGCAAAAATAAGAGCGTCTTATGCTGTAGTTGGGTTATCACCCCTTGCCTATCAAAGTAATCCTGCGCTGGCAACCATTGGCAATGGAGGAAATATTGCGCTGAACAACACCTCACCCGTAACACTCCTGGCGCCACAAAAAACAAAATCTTTTGAAATTGGAACGGAGTGGCGCTTCTTTAGTAATCGGTTGGGGCTTGATCTGACGTTCTATAACACACACACCAAAAACCAGACAATCCAGATACAACAGGGGTGGGCAAGCTTTTATGACAACGGATTTGTTGTTGCCGGGGATGTGCAAAATAAGGGTATAGAAATGATGCTCAATTATAATGTATTTCGCGGAGATGGTTTAAACTGGACAACAGGGATCAACTACTCGGTAAATGCCAATAGAGTAACAGAATTATATCCGGGTGTTACAGAAGCCACCATTACAGGTCAGGGTACCGGGGCTAATTATGTATCAAAAGTGAAAGTAGGTGGTTCCATCGGGGATATCTACGGAACTGTTTTGCAAAAAGACCAGCAAGGCCGCATCATGATTGATGATACAGGCGCCCCGATCGTTCAAACAGGCGATTACTCCTATCTGGGTAACGCCAATCCGAAATGGCAGCTGGGCTGGAACAATAACTTGTCCTTTAATAAATTTAATCTT
>DASVMC010000076.1:0-3419 GCA_036384555.1 Niabella sp.
ATAACGGGTACATCCAGTAATAATAATAAACCGCTAATGGTGACTCTGTATTGAATTTTCGTGCGAACAGATCTTTAAAAAGAATACCCAGAATAAAAATGAGCACAAATGTTACAATGCCTGTGAGCAGAGCCCAGGCAATCATATCATTTTTCTTAGGTTCCAGGTGATCATTATAATAATGAAAGAATTTATAAATATAGGAGGGCATTGCCAGAGTAGCAAAAGATACGATCAGCGTAGCCGTGTTCATAAAGAAAGTGGTCAGCCCATATTCTTCTGCGGTAAACAACCCTTCTTTTGTAAACAGGTAGGTATTGAGCGCCCCAACAACAAACCCAATATAAATAACTGCCGATGAAATAATACTATGCTTCCTTATCTGTACGCTCATGCTGTTTTAATTGGTTGTCTTTTCCACGGTTACAAAAAAGTTGGGATTCAGTACCAGCTCGCCGTTTTTAAGAACGCCTGCAGGGGCCTGCTGTGCTTTTTCTGTAGGATGTAACCATTGACCATTTTCTAACTGAACCGGCATATTAAAACCATCCACACAATGCGTCCACTTATAAGTGATTGTTCCGGCTTTTACCGAGTAGGTTAAAACGGGGATCTTATTTGTTCTGAGATATTGATCAAATATTTTCTGCAAAGGCTTGCCGGATTGCCGGATCATATACTCCTCTACCTGGCGGCTGGTAACCGTTTGGTGATAAAAGGTCTTGTTCAGTCCGCGCAGGATGCTTCTGAATTTTGCATCGTCATTAATGATGTAACGGATCGTGTTCAGCATATTCCCGCCTTTATAATACATATCGCCACTGCCTTCCCTGTTGACACCATAAGGACCAATGATCGGAATATCGTTCCTGATAGCCCTGCGGGTGCCGATCACGTATTCGGATCCTGCTTTTTTCCCGTATTGGCATTCGGTGAACAGCGCTTCACTGTAATTGGTAAAACTTTCGTGTATCCACATATCCGCAATATCTTTTGAGGTGATATTATTGGCAAACCATTCATGTCCGCTTTCATGTACAATAATAAAATCCCATTTTAATCCCCAGCCCGTGCCACTGAGGTCACGGCCAAGATACCCGTTCTGGTAATGGTTGCCATAAGCTATGGCACTCTGATGTTCCATACCCAGGTGGGGGGCATCCACTAATTTGTAACTGTCTTCATAGAAGGGATAGGGGCCGAACCAATATTCAAAACAGTGCAGCATTTGCCGGGTGGTTTCCGGAAAATGGCTTTTAGCCTTTTCAAGATTATAGTCCAGCACCCAATAGCCGATATCCAGTTTCCCTTTCTGTCCCCGGATGGTATCATTAAAGTTTACATAATGCCCTATATAAGGAGTAATTAAATAAGTATTGATGGGTTGTGTCACCGTCCATTTCCAGGCAATGGTGCTATCCGGATTAGGTGTTTTTGAGGCAAGGCGTCCATTGCTCACCGCTGTCAGATCATTGGGCACGGTGATGGTAAAGTTCATGCCTTTATCCGGCTCATCGCCCTGGTAATCTTTGCAGGGCAGCCAGTTGCTGGCCCCCAGGCCCTGTACCGCTGAGCTTATCCAGGGGCGACCCAGCGAATCTTTTGTCCAGATCCATCCTCCATCCCACGGTGGTTTTACGGCTGCACGCGGTTTACCGCTGAAATAGATCCGTATTTTTTTAGGCTGATCATTTGTTGCAAAGCCTGTGGTATGCAGCCAGTAAATACTTCCTTCCCGTTCAAAGGAAATGGATTTGTGCGTATCCGGATCCTCTGCTTTCTCAATCTGCATAGGTTCCCGGAGGTCAATCTGCATAGGTGCGTTCGATTTCTTTATAACGGCATACGTGATCTCATTATAACCGGAGATTGCCTGGTTGTTAATAGCTACCTGTATATGGATGTCATAATGCAGCACGTTCCACCAGCTTCTTCCGTTGCCGTTACTGCCCGTAAGGGTATCCTGCCGGGTAAACGCTTCATTGTGGTGCAGCACCTGTGCGTGGGCAGCAATGCTTGTTATACATAGAAAAAAAAGTGTTCTGATACTATTTTTAAAAAAAATCATTCCGGAAAGAGTTTCAATTGTAAATTTAAACGTTCATAGTCAAAATGATATTTATATACAGATACCGTATTCTTGCTCTGTGTTTTTTTTGCATTTCTTTTACCGGCTGTAAAGATAACGCAGATAAGGGAAGAAAAATTTTCAGATATAATGAGTTTGCGGGCATTGCATCGCTGGATCCTGCATTTGCCAAGAATCTCTCCACTATGTGGCCTGCTCATCAGTTGTTCAATACACTGGTAGAAATAGGCGACAGTCTTAAAATAAAGCCTTCCCTGGCTACTCACTGGACTATTTCTGAGGATAAGCGTACGTATACTTTTTATTTAAGGAACGATGTCTTTTTTCATGATGATCCGGTTTTTCCAAATGGCAAAGGCAGAAGAATGGTAGCCGCTGATGTTGTGTACAGCTTTAACCGTATTATTGATCCTAAGGTTGCCAGCCCCGGTGCGTGGATCTTTAACGGGAAAATAGCTGTTGCGCATCCGTTTACGGCGTTGAATGACTCTGTTTTTCAATTACAGCTATTACGACCTTACCAGCCCATACTGGGTATTCTTTCTATGCAGTATTGCTCTGTTGTGGCGCCCGAAGCTGTACAAAAATTCGGTGTGGATTTCAGGAGCCATCCCGTAGGCACAGGACCCTTTCAGTTCGTGGCCTGGGAAGAAGGGCAGGGGCTGGTGTTTAAAAAGAACCCGCGTTATTTTGAGACCGATAGTGCTGGCAACCGGCTGCCATACCTGGACGGAATAAAAGTGAGTTTTAAGGACAGCCGTGCTACCGAGTTCCTGCTGTTCCGGCAAAAAAGCCTGGATTATATTAATGAGCTGGATCCCAGCTTTAAAGATGAAGTGCTTACTAAAAAAGGAACGCTCAGAAAGGAATGGCAGGGAAAGATCATATTGCAGACCTACCCTTATTTAAATATTGAGTACCTCGGTATACTGGTAGATACATCGCTGGAGATTGTAAAGCAATCCCCTTTGCGGTATAAAAAAGTGCGGCAGGCGATCAATTACGGGTTTGACAGGAGGAAGATGATCCTGTACCTGCGCAATTCGCTGGGTACACCTGCTGAATCCGGCTTTGTTCCAATGGGATTGCCTTCTTTTAACGATTCTGTTGTAAAGGGCTATCAATATGATCCTGTAAAGGCTTTGAGCCTGCTGAAGGAGGCCGGTTTCCCAGGCGGAAAGGGGGTGCCTCCGGTCCGGTTACTGACAATTTCGATCTATGCAGATTTTGCAAATTTTATCGCCAAGCAGCTGGAGGAAATCGGTATAAAAGTACAGGTGGAAGTAGTTCAGAAAGCATTGCTGTTTGAAATGACGGCTAACTCCCGGGC
>DASVMC010000077.1:0-3484 GCA_036384555.1 Niabella sp.
ACTTCAAAACTGCCGCTTTCCACAAAACTCATCTGGGTGTGCGGGTGCCGGTGCACCGTGCCTACTGCTCCTTTTTCAAAAGCTACCTTTACGATCATCATACGGTCATCGTAGGTCAGGACCTTTCGCTTTACACCATTACCCAGGTCGGTCCATTCTATTGATGTATCCTTACAAAAAACAGGCTGTGACATAGTAGTTATTAAAAAGACGGCGTGCTACCGGGTTTAAAATCATCTTATCAATCAGTAATTAGTTCATATTTCGGCACCAGCGATTTCATGATCACCCAGCCAATGAGATATGCTATAGCACAGAAGCAAAATATGATAAAATATCCCGCCGGTTTCCCCTGAAATCCCAGGAATGTTAAATTAGTCTCCCCGGAATAAACAAATAGTTTTCCTGCAGCTTTTTGCAGGATCATAGACCCTACCCCTCCTGCCATACCCCCAATGCCTGTAACCGTTGCAATGGCATACTTCGGGAACATATCGCCGACTGTAGAAAATATATTGGCGGACCATGATTGATGTGCAGCACCACCCAAACCAATCAAAATTACAGGGAACCATGGAGAGATGGTGCCCAGCGGTTGCGCAAGTAAAACCAGCAAAGGAATAAATGCAAATATCAGCATGGCCTGCATACGAGCTGCATACGGGTTCTTACCGGTTCTTTTAATGATAACAGAAGGCAGCTTTCCTCCATAGATCGACAGCATGGTAATAGCATAAAGCGTAAAGATAAGGGCAATACCCAGGCCCTGAGACGTTTTAATACCAAATTGAGTATCCAGGTACGAAGGCGTCCAGAACAGGAAAAACCACCATACACCATCTGTCATAAACTTACCAATAGCAAAAGACCATGTTTGCCTGTACTTAAAACACTGAAGCAATGGAATCTTCTTCTCTACTCCTGAAGCAGCCAGTTCTTCCGGCATCTTTTCATTATTCCGGTCGGATAGTATGTAATCCAGTTCTTCTTTATTGATCCGAGGGTGCACTTCCGGTTTTTTATACATAAACACCCAAAAACCCATCCATATAAAGCCAAGTCCTCCAATAACAATGAATGCCATTTCCCAGCCTACGTTTTTCGCCAGAATAGGTATCGTTAACGGAGCCAAAAGCGCGCCCACTGAAGCTCCGGCATTAAATATGCTGGTAGCATACGCCCGGTCCTTTTTGGGAAAATATTCTGCCGTCACTTTAATGGCTGCCGGAAAGTTTCCGGCCTCTCCCACAGCAAGTACGATACGGGCTACTATAAAGCAATACATGCTGATGGTAGATATCATCACCGCAACATCGCCTGTAGCCTGCATCAGCTCTGCAGCACTATGCAAGCCTACATACTGTTCGGTAATCACGCCACAAAGGGCATGTAAACATGCCCCGACCGACCAAACAGCAATCGCCACTAAAAAGCCTTTTTTCGTACCCAGCCAGTCAATAAATCTTCCGGCAAATAACATGGCAATTGCGTATACAATAGAAAAGAGAGAGGTAATCGTTCCGTAATGATCCTCATTCCAGTGAAATTCCGGTTTAATAAACTCGTCCCATGTCAGGGAAAGCACCTGCCGATCCAGGTAATTGATGGTCGTGGCAAAAAATAACAACGCACAGATCCACCACCTGTAGTTGGTCATTTTCCCTTGTGGTTTTAATTGTCCATTCATGAGAACTCAATCGTTTTTAGTAGAAAATTTTATCCAGCCTGCAGCTGGGGTTATTTGCGGCTCTTCACTTCCTGCACTATGGCCAGAACAGCGCTGGCGGCTGTTTCAATAGCTGCATAGTTCTTATCCGCCATTAACGGCTTACTTACCAGTTTGCTGCCCATCCCCACCGCGCATACACCGGCATTAAACCAGCTTTCAATACTTTCTTTAGTTGTATCAACACCTCCTGTAGGCATAAACAACAATTTTGGAAAAATATCTTTAATGGTAGTCAGGTATTTTGGGGCCAGCATATCTCCGGGGAATAATTTAATGAATTGTACTCCTGCATTTTCTGCGGCTATAATTTCGGTAGGGGTCATACAGCCGGGGGCATAAAAGATATTCTTTTCGCTTGCAAAGGCAGCTATTTCAGGAACGAATCCGGGGCTCACAAAAAAATCTGCTCCTACCTTAAAATAGGCTTCTGCATCCCGGAGGTTTTTTACAGTTCCGATTCCAAGAAGCAGTTCCTTCATCTCACTGTTGCGGATCTCCACTAATTTTTTAAAATTGCTGAACGCTGCTTCTCCACGGTTCGTATATTCCACAGCCCTGACGCCTGCCTTGTGCAATGCACGCAACACTTCTACACTTATGGTTTCATCCGCATTGAAATACAGCGGCAATATTCCCTGTTCTTTAATGCAATCTATTGTCTGTTGTATGGTCATCTTATACTTTTATTTTCATTACTAATTTTTTAATTACTCCGTCACCAATCATAGGCGCGTGTACATCTTCCGGAAAAAAAATCACAAATTGTCCGGGATGCAGGGTAAAAAACAGATCCGGTGTATCTTTAAAGAACTGTACATCTTTTTCCTGATTGTAACCGCCGTTGGGTACGGCACAGTCTGTCCGCGGCTTCCAACCCATTTGCTCGATGCCACTTATCACATACTGAATGTCAATAAACCGGTTGTGACATTCAAACTTTTGCAGGGAAGTCTCCAATTCCTTACCCGGCGCCTCCGAAACAATTGCCTTCACTGAATCGGCCTCCACTATATAAGTGTCAGTAGCGGCAGTTGTCCAATCCGTTTGCCGTATATAGTCAAAAGCTGTTTTAAAGGAAGCGTGCAGTTTTTCATACTGTAAAGCATTCCCTATTGTATCAATAATCATAACGATCGTTTTTATTGTTTTATGTTATCCGTTTGCAGCGGGTCCGGCCGGGAGCTCAGATAGATGGTCTTCCCGCTCTTCGCAGACGCCCGGGCTGCATCCAGGATCTCCATTACCGTTACATTTACCGGCAATTCGTACACATCATTAAGCGTTTGTTTCAGTGTGCCACGTATCACAGATGCAAAAACTGCAAAGGGGTCATTAAACGGAGCAGCGCGGGGTTCCAACACCTGCTTCACTTCCGGCTTTTTTCCATCAAAGCGGCTTCTAACGGTTACCGCGTCAGCCGCAATCGCATAGCCACCGGTGCCGTACACTTCCATATCTTTTCGGCTGAAACTCCAGCTCCAGGATGCCTGGATCACACATTGCATTGCGGGATATTGCAGAATGATCGTTGCTTCATCTTCCACCTTGGGGTAACGGTCCGGCCGGTTTTGATGCGCTACAGCAGTTACCGAAACCGGGCGCTGCCCTTCCATCATCCACGTTATCAGGTTGGCGCCATAACAGCCAAAGTCTGTAAGCGCGCCTCCGCCGTTCTTTACCGGATCTGTAAGCCAGGAAACAAAATGCCGGTTCATTTCCCACGGACCTTCATGTCCATCATTGATCAGTACTTTA
>DASVMC010000078.1:0-3215 GCA_036384555.1 Niabella sp.
TGTCAACAGGATCCAGCTCCACCATTTCCTTATTACAGTTACCCGCAAATTTCTGGCTGGCGTCATAAACATAGGCAATGCCTCCGCTCATACCTGCAGCAAAATTTCTTCCTGTATCTCCCAGGATGATGGCCCGGCCTCCTGTCATGTATTCACAGCCATGATCACCAACGCCTTCTACAACAACGGTAGCCCCGGAGTTACGGACCGCAAAACGCTCACCCGCTTTTCCGCGTATGAACCCCTGCCCGCTGGTGGCACCGTAAAAGGCAACATTACCAATGATGCTGTTTTCTTCTGCAACAAAACCAGCATTGCTATCGGGGTAAGTGATCAGTTTTGCACCACTTAGTCCTTTTCCAAAATAATCGTTGGCATCTCCTTCCAGCTCCAGCGTAATACCTTTATTGCAAAATGCAGCAAAACTTTGGCCTGCTGTGCCTTTTAATTTAAGATGTATGGTATCTTCCGGTAAACCTGCTGAACGGTATATTTTGGTCACTTCATGAGAAAGAATAGTACCGGCAGCACGATCTGTATTTACAATATCAAACGATGCCTTTACCGCAGTTCCGTTTTCAAGCGCCGGCCTGGCTGCTTCAACAAATTTCCAATCCAGCACCGATTTTAATCCATGGTCCTGCTCTTCTGAATTGTGGAGGCCCATTCCTTCTTCTTCTTTTTCGCGATAGAGGATTGGAGACAGGTCCAGGTTCTTGTATTTCCAGTGATTGATGCCTTCTCTTACCTTTAGATCATTTGTCTGACCGATCATTTCACTAACGGTCCGGTATCCCAGCTCTGCCATCAGTTCCCGCATGTCTTCAGTAAGGAACTTAAAGAAATTGACAACATGATCAGGATTTCCGGTGTATCTTTTTCTCAATTCAGGATCCTGTGTGGCAACTCCGACAGGACAGGTATTCAGGTGACATTTGCGCATCATGATGCATCCTTCAACGATCAGTGCTGCGGTTGCTACACCCCATTCCTCTGCGCCCAGCATAGCGGCTATGATGATATCACGTCCTGTACGCATCTGACCATCAGTCTGCAATACTACCCGGCTGCGTAATTTATTTTTTACAAGTGTCTGCTGGGCTTCAGCCACGCCTAGTTCCCAGGGCAGGCCTGCATGGCGGATAGAACTTATAGGTGAAGCACCTGTTCCCCCGTCATGACCTGCAATTAAAACCACATCTGCCTTTGCCTTTGTAACACCGGCAGCAATGGTCCCTACACCTGCTTTACTTACCAGCTTTACGTTAATACGCGCATGCCGGTTCGCATTTTTAAGATCGAATATTAGTTGCGCCAAATCCTCAATAGAATAAATATCGTGATGCGGGGGCGGGGAAATAAGGCCTACACCTGGTGTAGCATGCCGGGTTTTACCGATCCAGTCATCTACTTTATCACCCGGTAATTGCCCGCCTTCACCTGGTTTTGCACCCTGGGCCATTTTAATTTGCAGCTCATCAGCCTCGCTTAAATATAAACTGGTTACACCAAAACGGGCACTCGCTACCTGTTTGATAGCACTGCGCATGCTGTCGCCGTTTTCCAGCGGTGTATAACGTGCTTCATCTTCTCCACCTTCACCTGTGTTGCTTTTACCACCCAGGCGGTTCATTGCAATGGCTAAGGTTGTGTGCGCTTCCCAGCTGATGGAGCCAAAGCTCATCGCTCCTGTGGCAAAGCGTTTATAGATATTTTCTGCGGGCTCTACTTCTTCAATTGGAATGGATTTCCTGTTACGTTTAAAATCGAGCAGCCCTCTCAGTGTAATGGCTTTTTGGGTCTGGTCATTCACCAGTTTGGTATATTTCTTAAAGATGTTGTAATCATTCATCTTTGTAGAATATTGTAACAGGTGAATGGTTTGCGGGTTAAACAAATGTGTTTCTCCTTTCCGCTTCCACTGGTAGAAACCGCCGGTTGGCAGCTGATCTGCGGGAATTGGCTTTGGACTGAAGCCGAAACTGTGTTTTGCCAATGCTTCGCGTGCCAGCTCATCCAGTCCCATTCCTTCGATGCGTGAAGTAGCTCCGGTAAAGTATTTGCCTACTACAGCCTGGTTAATGCCGATGATTTCAAATATTTGTGCACCCTGATAAGATTGCAGGGTAGAGATCCCCATTTTTGAGAATACCTTTAGCAGCCCGTCGCTAACTGCCTTGATGTAATTTTTATAAAGAACATCCAGTGAAGCAACTGCTTTTATCTTTCCTGTTTCTTTTAGATTGTGTATCGTTGAAAACGCCATGTAAGGATTAATGGCCGTAGCACCAAAGCCTAAGAGGCAGGCGAAATGATGCACTTCCCATACATCGCCGGCTTCCACCACCAGTCCTACTTTACCTCTTAATCCTGTTCTGATAAGGTGATGATGTACGGCAGCAACTGCAAGCAATGAGGGAATGGGGGCATGCTGGCTGTCAATAGCCCGATCCTGCAATACCAGCACTTCAAAGCCATCATTTACGGCGTCCTCTGCATAAGTACAAATACGATCCAGCCCTTTTTCCAGTGAGCCCGGTTTACCATCGGCCCTGAAATAACATTGTAACGTCTTGGCCTGGAAAGTACCTGTGTCAATACTACGCAGGGTTTCCAGCTCAAAATTATTAAGGATAGGCTGTTTTAAAGCCACTACGTGACAGTCCATTTCATCCTCAATGAGCATACTTCCGTTATTACCTACAAAAGTGGCCAGCGACATGACCATTCTTTCCCTGATGGGATCGATAGGCGGATTGGTTACCTGTGCAAAAAGTTGCTTAAAATAGGAGGTAAGATGCTGCGGCTGATCACTTAAAACGGCCAGAGGCGTATCTACACCCATAGCGCCTATAGGCTCTTTACCATTGATCGCCATAGGTGTGATGATGTTCTCAATATCTTCAGAAGTGTAACCAAATGCTTTCTGGTAGCGGAAGATCTGGTCTTCGCTCAGGTTGGTAAACATAACTCTTGGCTCCGGCAGCTCATTTAACCGGATCTTGTATTTATTCAGCCAGTCTGCATACGGTTTTTGTGAGCAAATATCCCTTTTCAACTCTTCATCGCTGATAATACGTCCCTGCTCCATGTCTACGACAAACATTTTACCCGGTTGCAGGCGTCCTTTTTCAATAACAGTGCTTTGGTCTACCGGCAATGCGCCTGTTTCTGAAGCCATAATAACACGGCCGTCATTGGTAACACAATAGCGG
>DASVMC010000079.1:0-15157 GCA_036384555.1 Niabella sp.
AGCATCAGTAAGATCGGGAAAGGTGGACATCACATTAGGCGTCAGCTTTGAAGTTTCTACTGCCTGTGGATAACCAGATGCGATCAGTTTTTGGTTGTTGCGGATCCACTCATGCAACTTTCCCTGATCCGGCCATTGTCCCTGTACTCCGTAAAGACCAGGTCCTGTAGCCATCGTCTTCATATCCGGTGCGTGACAGCTCTGACACTTACTGATAAACAATTGTTTACCTTCTGCGTCATCCTGGGCTATCGAGATATTGAACTTTGAAAGAGCGAAAAGCGTTAGTATAATTAATAAGAACCTGTTAATTATATACTTAGAAATAGTCATAAACGCGTTAAATCTAAAAGTGTGGATAAATGTCTCTGATCAGATGCAAAAATAAGGTTCGGGCTTAACAAAACAGCAACATTTTGAAAAATTTTTAAACCCAATACCAGCCTGCATTTCAGCCGATTTTAAAAGGAAAAAAAATTATTTTAAAAATCTTTGTCATTAAAAAGTCATTCATTTCCAGATTACGAATAGTTGTTAACATCTGGCATTTAAAGCCGATTCTTGACCGGCATCAATTATTGCTGGCGGGCTCCGTTTAGAGTCGCTTTAAACCTTGCCGCCAAAAATAATCAAAGTTTTTTGGCCGGCTGGTGATTTTATAAAACCTTTGCTCCGGATTTTTATGGAAAAAAATAAAATAGCCTTATTTGCCAGCGGAACGGGCTCCAATGCCCAGCAACTGATCCATTATTTCAGGAACCATGCCCTGGTTACCGTTTCTTTGATCGTTTGCAACAAACCAGGCGCCGGCGTTACCCAAATTGCTGAAAGAGAAGGGGTTGAATTGATGCTGATTGATAAAAACAAGCTGCAGTCTCCCGATTTCCCTAAAGTATTGCTTGAAAAAGGAACGGATTACATTATTCTGGCCGGTTTTTTATTAAAAATACCAGAATCCCTGATCCAGGCATTCCCGAGGCATATTATTAATATTCATCCTGCCTTATTACCCAAATATGGCGGCAAGGGTATGTACGGACATTTTGTACATGAAGCCGTTATCACTGCCCGGGAAAAAGAAAGCGGGATTACCATTCATTATGTTGATGAGCAATACGACCACGGCGCTACTATCTTTCAGGCTACCTGCCCTGTTACCGGGTCGGATACACCGGAGTCCCTGGCCCAAAAGGTCCATTTTCTGGAACACCAGCATTTTGCGCCTGTGCTTGAACAGTTAATTAATGCCGGTTCAGCAAAAAGTAAAATCTGAAATCACATAGCTGCTACAAACCGATCGGAAGAGCGTTGACGCAACAGGCAACCCTTAAACAACTGTAATTTCAGATAGGTATAAATACTTCTATGGATGCGGTCTGCGCTAAAGAACCGTTCCCTACAGCTCATTTGAGCATTGTACCCTGATCAGTAGGCTTATTACCCTGCACCAACCCTGATCTTTGGCATCGGGTTAAACGGAGCAGCGCCTCTTGTATTGAACTTCCGCCTGTATACATTTCCGTCTGCACACAGTACGTACAGCCATTGCAGATCCGTTCCGCCCCATGTAATGGAAACAGGCCTGGCATTCTGTGGTAAAGACAGGATACCCTCACTTCTGCCATTATAATCACAGATCTGTATGCCCATATTGGTAGCTAAATAGGTGCGGCCGTAATCATCACAGATGGCAGCACTTGTTGCAGCACCATCATATTGATCAGGAACGTGGATATAAAAAAACTCCTGTTTGTAAAGCACCTTCTTATCTGCCTTATCCACCTTATAACTATAGCCCCTGCGCGTGTTGTATTCAAAAATATACAACCAGTTATTGTTTCCAGACAAAGCCATTGATCCGATGGCCTGCGGGTGGGTGTCCTTTACCAGCAATTCATTGTTTTCAGTCAAATACCAGAGCACGGATCCATGCTCATTATGCTCATAATTGCCCGCAATATAAAAACCACCATCTCTTAATGCTACCGCATCAGCAACGTTTATTTTCTGGCTGCTTATATTTATTACGTGACGCCCCTGTCTGATGCTGATTTGTTTCCGCTCCTGGTCATACACCAGCATTTTATTGTCAATTCCAGCTGCTATAACTTTTTTATCCGCTATTAACTGCTGATTATTTTTTGATGCAGTCAGGACCGTGGTTTTCTGTGAAGTTGCGATTAACACCACATTCCGGTTATCCGATACCAGTTTAGCAGCCGGATCCAGCTGCCGGGCAACCAGCTCAAAGCCTTCCCCATCTATTAATGTTTGATTTAAAACAGCATTTCTTGTTTTATTTTTCAGGGCGGGCTGGTTGGCAGGATATCCTTTCCAGAGAAAGCGCATTACCTCCGGAAAGATTACAGTTCCGTCCTCATCGCAGTGACTTGCATTTTCAGTAAACGTATACTTAAAATCATACCCTGAAAAATCCAGGGCCCTTGCCATAGCCTGATTGGCACTCCACCAGTCGCCAAAGGAAGTCCACATATCATTAGAGCCGCTTTGCAGATAAAAACGGATGGGCTTGGGCTCCAGTTTGTGCACCAGGGTTGCATTAGCAAACGATCCTCTCAGCCCGGTAAAAGAGCCGCAGGAGCTGTACACTCTTGCAAATTCATTGGTATTCCACGCAACATTAAAGGCACAGGCCGCACCGGAGCTGCAGCCTGCTATCATACGGTCATTCCGCTCTTTGGACAATACGATCTTATGCCCGGATCTCGTTTTGAGTGTTTCAATATAAGGCAGCAGTTCCTGCAGCAGGAAATTTCCGAATTCCGGGGAAGGGGTATCATATTCATATGTCCTGTTTTCACGGGCACTTTCGCTGTCGTAGTCTCCGGTTACCTTCCCGGGCGAAGCGGCTATCAGTATCATCACCGGGATCTCTTTGGCCGCTATCATATTGGAAACCACAGTATCCGCGTTATAGAGCATCCCATCCTGAAAAATGCACACACAGGCCGGTTGCTGACCATCATATTCATAAGGCACATATACATCTATATTCCTGACGGTTCCGGGAAATAGGGAAGATCCGCTCCACTTTGTATAAATATGCTCCCCATATTTATTATTTGCTTTAGTTCTGCTATCGGCAGTTCGCTCATACTTGTTCTGCCCGTAACCGGCCCAACAGCACAGCAGTAGCATCAACAAAAACGGTTGCTTCATTCTTCGCTTGCTTTTAAATTAATATATGAAAATCGTTCATATGGCTTTCTTTAGCGCCTGTTCCGGTTAAAAGCGGGGTACTTTGCTGCTAAACGCCGCACTACCAGTGCCCTGATCACCCGGAATGGACCTAAATGTGCTGCAAAAAAACTACTTTACCATAGTTTTTGCAAATTGTTTCATTGCTTTGCCGTCCAACATTCTTGTAAAGACATATTTTATTGAGCATCACAGAAAATTGAAGGTATTCAAAACCATATTTGCTATTAGTCTGCTTGTGATTTGCCAGAACACACAGGCACAGATCCGGGTTAAGGGCAATGTATATGACAGCCTGGGCAGGATCCCGGTTCCCTCGGTATCTGTACTGACCAGCTCCGGCAGGGGCACCATCACCGCTGCCGATGGCAGTTATACAATTCTTGCAGATAAACAGGATTCCATCTGGTTCAGCTATCTGAACAAACCCACACGGAAATTCCCGGTTGATAAAATCAGTATGCCTTATGCTTTTGATATTTCATTGCGGATCAATATCCCGGACCTGCCAGAAGTAAAAGTCAAAAACCGGGATTATCATCAGGACTCCCTTGAAAACAGGGATAATTATCGTAAATACTTTGATTTTGAGAAGCCAGGGTTATCGGTTACAAGCGCAGATGGCACCGCGGGCGTAGACCTGGATGAACTGATCAATGTTTTCCGCTTTAAAAGGACCCGTAAAATGAGCCGCTTCAGGGACAAACTGGTCAGTGATGAGCAGGAAGGATACGTGCGTTACCGTTTTAGCAAGGCGCTCATCCGCCGCATTACAGGCATGACCGATGACAGCCTGATCAATGAATTCATTGCACTATATGCGCCCAGTTATTTCTTTGCGCAAAGAACCAATGACTATACTTTCCAGGAATACATTAAAAGATCTTATGAGCGGTTTCAGCAGGGCTTTCCGCCTTCGCCCATGTGGCGTGAAGGGCTGTACAAGGAAGAAGAGATCCGGTATTAAAAACAGCAATGTCTTCTTAGCCTTTGACGGGTTGCTTCAGCATTTTACTTAAGAATTCCGGTGTGATGCCAATGTAGGATGCTACATATTTCTGGGGCAGACAGGTGATTAATGAGGGGTACTGACGGCAGAAATTATTATACCGTTCTTTTGCACTAAGGCTTAGTGAATCAATAACCCGGTGCTGCTGCGCCGCCAGTGCACGCTCTGAAAGCATACGGAAAAAACGGTTCAACACAGGAACCGTGTCATATAATTTTTCCATATCAGTAACCGAAATCAGTACTACCTCACTATCATCCACCGCATCTACATTCAGCGATGCAGGGGTTTGCTGCAAAAGACTGCGCATATCACTGATCCACCAGCCGGGGGGGGCGAACTGCAGAATGTGCTCAAAGCCGTTATCGTCAACAGAATAACTGCGCAGGCATCCCTGCTCCACAAAAACATAATGCTTCATTATATCTCCTTCCTGCAGGAAGAAGTTCTTTTTCTTTATTGTTTTGTATTTGCAAACAGCACGGATCCTGTCTGCAGCATCCGCATCCACGGTAACCAGCTTTTCAATATTCTGTATCAATACTTCGCTCATAAGCATAAAGATACAGGAAAAGCAACTACCCGGCCGCTGCCGCAATCCCTACACGCATTGCACGCAGACCGGAAACACCCTGCAGGTCTTCTAATTCCAAAAATTCAAGATCTTCCTTCAATAAGCCTTCATTTTGCAGGTAACTGATATAGCCTTTGTATTCATCAGCCTCATTCCGGTTAAAATAAACCAGCGCAATCTTACCGGGCTGTGTTAGCCGTTCTGTTGAATTTTTTAAATGCACTTTATCAATACGTTTCTTTACAATCTGATAACGGATATTATAACTTCCTTCCACATCAAATTTTCGTTCATCCGGTCTGAAGGCAATGTCGATGGGGACGGATCGTATAAAGATCAGCTGCGTTGTTTCCAGTTCATGCTCCATGGCCGGACACAGTGCACCCGTCAGGCGCGCAATTTCCGCCATCGTGCGTAATTGCCAAAGCCGTATATTTTTTAAATACAAGGGATTAAACGGAAGATGCGGTGCAATAGACTGTCCAATATAGATATCGTATTCCAGGCCATCTGTCCGGAACTTTTCAAAATAGGCCGGGTATAGTTTCTGAAGCTCCGTATTAAAATCCTCTAATTGCTGACTGATTACGGTGTTAATGGCTTTCATTGAATTTTCCAGGGCGCGCCGGTGCTGAAAAGCCGCCCCGTTTGCTTCGTTGATCGTTGCAAAATAATAATCCACTGCTTCTTTCAATTCCGGATGGCTGACGGCAACATGCTTCAGCAGGGGCTCTGCTTCCTGATCCAGGAATTCGCTTAAAAGCACTGCATCATAGTCATTAAAATGGCTGTCAATCGCATTCAGCCATTTTTTACACTTAAAGATCATTTCGTCAATCAGCAGGATGCCTACCTTATTTTTTGCCTTTGTCAACAGGTCCAAAACCAGCTCCAGCTGATAATTCAGGTCCAAAACCAGGGCCTTGTTGCGCTCAATGGTGGAATTGCGTATATCAATAGCCCCGTAGAGGGGGTACACATGTGTGAACCTGATCTTTTCAATGATCGGCTTTCTTGCGGTATGCTGATGATCTCTTAAATAATGCCAGGCCACCTCCTTAAATTTCCACTGTACCGCGGGTTGCAGGGCAGTAAATTTATCCATGATAACGCTGTCAATGGAAGTATTGAATTCGTCCACCGTATTTTGAAGCAGTTGCGCAATGATGGGTAATACCGGCCGCAATTTTACCAGCCGGTTGTGGGTAAGCTGATCCTTTTCCATACTGTATACTTCCAGCGCTCCTGCTACTTTATTACTATGGTACACCGGCAACAAGGCATATGATTGAATCCCTGCTTTTTCGAGGTAGTCTTCTATGACCTTATATTTACCGGAGAATTCATTCTCGCCAAAAATTACCGTTTTGGGGTGGTTGAGATAACTTTCAGCAAAAGTAAGCAGGGTTTGCTCCTGGTCTTTCCTGTTTTTCACATCCCACATGACCGTTGTAGCACGCTCTTCCCCCGAAAAGACAAGATGATCATTTATCCGCAAATTAGGCAGCAATCCAAATTCAATCTTTGAAGAGCCCAGGAGGGATTTCAGTGATTCAATCACCTGGTCATTATATCCTGAATCGGTATGACCGTTCCTGTTTAAGGTAAGGCTTTTGATGTTTTCAACAGATTGCTCCTCGGTCACGTCTTCAACGGTAATGATCCCAAAGCCCCTGAACGCAAACAGATCCAGCGGCAATTCGGCCAATCCCTTTTTCCAGTCAAAATCTTCGTTCCGGATTTCATTGGACCATACAGCCATTTTAAAATCGGGGATCTCTCCTTTAACCTGCACATCTACAAAACGGGTATCAATATTGATGCGGAAATACTTTGCAAGCCCTTCTTCCTCAAAATTCACAGAATGAGTGAGCTCCAGATTGGATGAAAAAGGCTGGTTATATACCTTGGAAAAAATAATTGAATAGATAAACTGCAGACGCTGCTGGATCATTTCGGCGGTAGGCATAGCCCGCTCATCACAATGCTCTGCAAAATCCGCGCTCTTTCTGATGAGGTTATAAAAAGCTTCTGTACCGAAAAAAATAACCGGGTCTATCGGAATACAGATCCCCCATAAATTAAGGCTTTCATCAGCAAGCGGTGGCTGCAAAAGATTATACATCAGCTCCAGTTCTTCCCGGAAATATTTTATTTCCTCAACCGGGATAACGTCTTTTAAATGTTTGTTGGATAAAAATTTATTCAACACGTATTCAAAAAAACCTTTTTTTACCGATTCCGTCGCAGCGATCCTCTGTTCCAGATAATTCAGAAAGCGGTTAAAGGAAAGCTGTACATCCAGGCCTCCTATTTTTTTACCATTCTTCTCTGCAAGGTCAAATAATTCGTAATGCATTTTATTAAAATCTAAATCCTAAAGAAACATAAGGAAGCCATCCTTCCTTTGAATAGCCGGCCAGTGCCTGTACAACAAACAGCTGCGCCGGTGAAAAATAAATACCTCCGCCCACACCGGTATGGATCACGTTGCTATCATATCCTTTTGCCCATACTTTTCCTGCATCAAAAAAACCCGTCAGCCCCAGCTGCCCTGGTAATATATAGCTGGCGATATCCATTAATTTTATTCTTATCCTGAAATTATTGTAAAGCAGCTGCTCACCTGCAAACCGGTATTGACGGAATCCCAATAAATTATCCTGCCCACCTAAAAACAAGGATTGATAAAAAGGGGCGTTGCCCAAGGTAGCGCCTCCACCCAGGCGGTCCGAAACAACAAAAACACCTTGGGGATCTATCTTTTTATACACCGACATTTCGGTAACGGCCTGTGCAAAATTGCGGGAATAGGTATTCAGTCCTTTAAACCCCTGGATGGTTATATTAAAATACCCCCCGGAGCTGGGCAGCAGCCGGTTATTACGTCCATCTTTTGTGTACGCAACACTAAGGCCTGTATAGTATTTTGTATTCCTGATAATGCTGCTGTCGTAAGAATGGACAAAAGACGGAGTGGTTATTAAGCGGCCCGTATTATCCTTTTGATCGAATGAATACATCTGAAATAGTGGCGCTATGCTAAATGAAGTACCCTCTTCTTTTCTCCACCGCAACTGGGGCATTACATTTAATAAGGTAAACCTGCTCCGGTAGTAACTGATGCCCTTTTCTTTATGGTATTCCGTATTATTGCCCAGCCCAAAAAAGTTTTGTGTATTATCCGGAGCGTAAAGCTGCGCATTGATCACAATATCTGCATTGCCCAATGCATGCAGCCACTCGCTTTTGATCCCAAAATGAAAGGCTCCTGTAGAAAACGCATGCCTGAAAGAGAGCTCCTGCAGATTACCATAAGGCGTTTTTCTGAAACTTTGATTAATAAAGCGAACGCTCAGGCCCAGCATCAGCCCATCATCACGGTTAATAGCTGCGTTGGGTAAATATTGCACGCGGTTATACAAATTGGTGGGCATATAAGAAGTGTTGGCGCTGTCGCTGCGTAAACGCTCCCAAACTTTGCCGGCAGCTTCCCCATTTATTGTTACCGCCTTATTCTTACCATAGATACGGATGTGTTTTCTGCTGTTTTCCACCAGATACTTTTTTGAATTCTTCTGGCCTACGATACGCAGTTTTACAGGCGTGGTATTATGGATCACCACGCTGTCGTCTCCGTCATGAATAAACAGCCTCAATTCTTTTGTAACTGCAGGATCAAATACCCTGTGGAATAATTCCTGCTCTATTTTACCTGACTGGCTGATCTTATGAATCGTAACCAGCAGGCCTCCGTTATCAGTATCTTTGATCTGTACCTGCTCATTTTTATCAGACGTCTGAATATCAACAATACGGTTAAAAAACCGGTAATACGTTGCCATTGCTTCCGGCAGATGATCCCTGCGTTCTTTAAATTGCCTTAACAGCTGATCATGCCGTATACGGTAAGATGATTCCGGTAAACGCCGGAGTGCTGCTTCCAGCACCGAGTCTGTCATACTATGCACAAACGCGCGGGTTAACTGCATCCACTGATCATAATCGTATTGATTAAAAAAATTGGCATTGATCTTACTGCCTGCCATAAAATAATAATTCACTTTTTTGATCGTGCCGTCAAAATCATGCAGCCTGGGCATCAGCGATTTGCTGGCGGCAATTGCCGGGAATACGCCATCCACAACATGTAACACCTGGTCCCGGTCCCTAGGTACAGGCTGGTAGCGCTTATTCTCTTTTTTATCCTTCTTATATGCCCACCGCCACTGATCTTCATGGCGATCCCAGTCTCCGATGAGCAGATCCAGCAGCCGGGCTTTAAAGTAAACTGCAGTATCAACGGTATTATCGTTGTCCTTTTTGAGCGTCTTATACATTTTAGGTGTATTATCTGATTTGCCCAATGGTTCCCGTTCTTCCAGCAAACAAATACGATCAATAAAATCACCACTGTAAATGCCCAGATTTTTATCCGGTGCCACTACTCCTATAACCGGATTGGTATGTGGCACACCAGCCGCATCGGCCAGCGGCGGCACAATTAATGCCGAGTAAGGATGCTGGGCACTGAGCGCATCCATGATCACATCTTTTGCAAAAGTTGCTCTCATAGATTCGGGCAACAGGAACTCCATATTCTTTATTACATTCCTGAGCACCCACTCTTTTCCTGAAGGATCCACCAGCCGGAGTGATTTTGTCTGAAATCCGCCTCCTTGCTGTGTGGGCGTTAATCCTCCGTGCAATTGTGATAATTTCAAAACGGGCAGTTTTGTGTCAGCAGCCCATTCTTTCCTGTAATTTTCTCCAAACCATTTCCGGTGCGTTCTGCTTACATTGTCCAGTTCAGGATCTGCCTGTACTACCACGCTGTCTTTCTGCAACAGCGGAGAAGTGGTGATGGCCGCTTCCAGTTGTGTCTGAGCTGCAAAAGGGATCTTAGCTGTATAGGCCTGCTCTATCTTATCATCTTTCAGGTAATCGTATGTAACGTTTAAACTATAGTCCGTCAACTGGTCAACAATTACGAATCCGCTTCGGGGTGACGCAAACCGGCTTCCTTTTCCTTTTTTTACATACGCATTCTTTGCACCGGCACCACTCACGATCTGTGTTTGCCGGTTCTGGATCAGCTGCAACCCGTGCTCGTGCCCTGCTACATGGATCACATTCAGGTTGCGGGCAAATACACTGTCCACGGCTGCGATCATTTCCCTGTAGTCGGGATGCATCTGGTCCTCCGGGTTGGGAAGGGCCGTACGTAAAAAAGGATATAAAGAACCGATAACCGGTAAAGGTATATACAGGTTCTTGTTAAGATTGGTTAAAGGGAACAGGTGATCCTTGAACTGAAAATAACCACCATGTACACCATAGCTCTGAAACGGATGATGAGCCGCCAGCAATATGGTTTTATGCTGATTCTTATTGGCCAGGTAGGAAAGTGCCTCAATAAACTCCTCTTTTGTTGTGCAATTACAGGAGTCATTTTCTTTATTGTGCCGGAACAGCCACCATTCACTGTCAAAAGCAATGATCACCAGCCGGTCGTTTACCGGAATCTCCACCGGTCCCGGACACCCTCCTGAGGGTACCACCTGCAGTAACGGATTGTTCTGATCATTAATAAAGGCCGCCTGTGCCTGCACCTTTGCAAGGCCCTGCTTCCCCATCCGGTCCCAGTCATGATTACCAGGTATAAAATAAACAGGAGCTCCTTTGGTGATCATAGGCGTGTATTGCGCTTCTATGATCTGTTCCGTTTCAGCACGGTTACTTTGCCCCGGCAAACTCATTCCTCTCGGATAAATATTATCCCCCAGAAAAACCACCCGGGTCTTGGAAGGCAGGATATGTTCTGCCGCCGCAGTCAATACATCTTTTTGATGCAAGTTAATTTCACCTGCATCACCAATCAACAGCACTCTTTGCAAGACGGAATCCTGTGCCTGCACCACTACAGCCATCCATAGCATTTGGAGCAATATCCCAATCTTCTTAGCCATGCTGCTTTTTTGGTTTATAGGCAAATTTCATTACGACTCCCGCATTATTTTCCCCTGCTTCAGAGCTTATATACAGGTTGCCGCTACCGTCAAAAGAGATCCCTTCCGGTTGCTCAAAGATGGCATTCTTTAATTCATGCACCTGCTTTACCTTCCAGTTGCGGTCTGTAACTACTAACAGTTTATTTACCGAGGAAAGAATGTACCACTCATCCGTAAGCGGGTTTACTGCAATAGCGCTGGGTTTAAACACGATGTATTTTTTTGACGGAATATAGTTTCCCAGCTGGGTTGCATCAAAAGTAAGGTTCTTCTTGGGTTGCAGCGAATCGGCCGACAGGTCAAACACATACACCGAAACGGTTTCTTTTTTACGATCCGCGGTACAGGACTTACACATTACGTACAGCTCTTTGCTGTTTTCATCTGCAAACAGGGATTCATATTCGCCACCAGGTAAAAGGCCTTTCCATTCCTGAACTCCTTCAGCTTTGGGTTTGCCTACTTCGGACACAGGAACAGTAAACAGCACCCCGTCACTTCTTAAAACGATAGCCGTATTCCTATAAACAGCAATGTCTTCATAATCTCCCTTTTTCCCAAACTTGGTCATCCGCATCTGGTCCTTATTATCTCCCAGTTTAAAGGAATAGATATACCCGTCCTCATCCTGTATCGCATACAATGTATCCTTATTTCCCGCATAAAAAGCATTACCGGAAATTTCCTTCAGTTCTTTTGGCATCTGGAACACTTCAGGGTGTTGCAGATCATAACCATCAGGGCTGGTATAATTCCTTTTCTGACTATTAATACAGGACACCTGAAAGAAAAGGGCTATGGAGATCAGGAAGTATCTAACGGCCATCATTCAGCATATATTTTAGTTATATAGGAGTAAATTGCCTGTTGCGAACGGATAACCGGCGCCTGTTGCGGTATTGAAACGGTATCCAGCCGGCTGTTGATCTCAACCGCGGCCACGTTATCTTCCCACTGCAAATTTACGATCGAAAGCAGCTCCTCTTTTAACTGCGGATCATTTACCGGTAAACAAACTTCAATACGGCTGTATATGTTCCGGTTCATCCAATCAGCTGACCCTATAAATACCAGCGGATTCCCGTTATTATGAAAAATAAAAACGCGCCCATGCTCCAGATAACGGTCAACGATCCGTTTTACAGTAATATTTTCGCTCATATCCTTTACACCCGGTACAACCCGGCAAATGCTCCTTACAAGAAGCGCCACCGGAACGCCGGCATTGCTTGCAGCATATAACTGGTTGATTAACGTTTCTTCTTCAATGTTGTTCAGTTTAATTCGTATACCAGCCGGTAATCCCTTTTTTTTATTACTGATCTCATTCTCAATCAGCTCTATAAAGCGTTTTTGCAGATTGAATTGCGCTACCAAAAGATGCCGGAAAGTACCCGCTTCATTAATACGGGGTTTTCTCCGCTTTGCCAGGAACAGAAACAAAAGCTCTAATTCCCTCATTAACTGATGGTTAGCAGTCAATAAAATATGGTCGGCATAGATCCTGGCCGTATTTTCATTAAAATTTCCGGTTGCGAATACGCCGTAATACTGTAAACGACCACGTTCCCTTCTTTTGACCAATGCCACTTTCGCATGCACCTTCAATCCCGGGATACTGTAAATAATAGTAACCCCGGCATTCTTCATCACCTTGCCCCATTTAATATTATTAGCCTCATCAAACCGGGCCTTCAGCTCAATAAACGCAGTCACTTTTTTGCCATTTTTTGCCGCCGTTATCAGTGCCTGGGCAATTTTGGAGTCGCTGGCCACCCGGTATAAAGTGGTATAAATTTCCTCGGTAGCCTCATCTATTGCCGCTTCGTTGAAAAAACGCAGCACGGCATCATAGGACATGTACGGAGTATGTACCAGCCTGTCCTTTTGCTGCATATATTCAAAAATACCATCTGTGCCCATATTCAGGTTAACGGGCAACTGCGGCAAATACTTTAAATCGGGCCGGTTTACAGGAAAAGAAAAAAAATCTTTTAAATTATGATACCTTCCGCCCGCTGTAAGTATAGCCCCTTCCATTTTACAGACAAGGATCAGTCTGCGCAATACATTCACCGGCAGGTCCGGAGCATAAAGGAGGCGTGTTGCCAGGCCGGCATCTCTTTTAGCAATCTGTGCTTCAATTTTCCCTGCAAGATCTTCCACGTACTCATCCTGCAGGTTCAGGTCCGCGTCTCTTGTTACTTTTATACTGTAGGCATCCTGTACCTGGTAGCCTTTAAAAATGACCGGCAGGTACCTCCTGATAATATCATCAATAAAAACAATATACTCCTGACTGTTAGCTACAGCAGTAAAAAAACGGGATACCTGGTGCGATGGTATGGTTACGATGGCCAGTTCTTCTGCTGCTTCTTTTTGCAGCGTCACTACAAAATACAGGCGGTTGTTCTCCAAAAACAACATTTCTGTTGTGCCCAGATAAGTTACCTGCAAATAAGCGGCCAGTGTGCCGTAAAAATAACCGGCTGTTTGCCGGTGCAAAACCTCCGGCAGCGATTCCTTATATACCAGATAAATGTGCTGACGCTTCAGGGCAGGAATGATTTCATTGATAAGCACATTCCCAAAAAACTCCTGCTGCTGATTTACTGTCTGCTGTATTTGCCTGACCAGCGTTACATCTGTTGAACGATCTTCTTTTATAGCACTCAGCGCAATAGCCACGGGAACACGTACCCGGTAAAACTCATCGAGGTTCGAGGAAAAAATAGCCAGGAACTGTATCCGTTCCAATAAAGGCACTTCCGGCTTAGCCGCTTCTTCCAACACCGTTCCGTTAAAGCTAAGCCAGCTAAGATCCCTGGAAAAAAATTTCGGAGCATCGCTCATTGGTCATACAATTATTGCACGGTATATATGGCTATAATAAATGCCAGTACAGAAACCACAATTCCAAACATAAAAATATTATATGCCAGCCGCAGCAATTTATATTTCCGGCCTAATACAACCCCTTGCGAATAAACATCTTTTATAAGGGTGCCGTACAAAAAATCCCGGTCGCTCATTACTTTCCACATGCCCCTGGCATATTCATCCAGGTTCATTTTGTAAAAATTACCAAAAAACAACAGGTTCACTTTCTGGGCGTCCACATCACTTTGTGTAAAGACACCGGCAGGTATCGAGGGACGCGTTGCCAGAATGCTGATCACCATAGTAGATACGGATGTGGCCAAAATTAAGATGGTAGGATAAATAAGGTGTGTGTTATTATCCAGCTTTCTGATCAGCACGCTCAGGATCACAGAAAGGATAATGGAGTTCACAGTAATTAAAATATGAGCTTTGTTATCTGCCATATCACTCAACCGCTGGTTATTGGCTGAAGTCGTTCTGAATAGTGTTTCAACCCCCCGGCTCGTTTCTTTGTTCTTATTCTTTTTGTCATCGGCAACCGGGTCCGGCAGCTTTACCAGTGGCAGCTCTTCTTTCTTTTTTTCCTCTTTCTGCTTTAACTTATTCAGGTTCTGTTGTTGCTGATCATCTAGCAACATACGGCAATAGTCCGTATAGTAGTGGTGTTCCTGCAGCAGCTGAATGGTTTTATTCCTCCAATCTCCTTTAGGAATTTCCGATCCCTTTACCGCTTCTGCTTCTTTACGCATCAGTTTATTGCAATCGGCAAAATCAGTAGTTCCCAGATGAAACAGATCCGAATCACACACAATCTGTTCTAAAAGTGTTTGCGCATTCTGCGGCATTTTTGTGGCCAGTATGCATTGTTGTACCCTGGCAACCGTACCGGCATCTACCTGTTGTTGTTGCAGGTAAGCTCCTGCTAACCGGGCCCCCTCCTTTTCATGATCTGCGCGATCAGCGGTATAATACCCCAGATCATGGAACCAGGCGGCAGCTACTACAATCAAAAACTCGTTCTCATTTAGCCGGTAATGTTCCCCGATCTGTTTTGCTGCCCGTACTACCCGGATGGTGTGCTCTTTATTATGATATAATAGTTCCGGCCTGTAATGCTCATCCATAAACTGCTGAACATAGTGTTCAATGTCATTGAGGAGTTGAGGTTCGTTCATTTTTAGGATTTGTAAGATTTCAAAGTTAGGTAAATGCCTGAAAACAGGAGGTGTTGTGAAAGCAATTGCTGCTAAGGGAAGTTATAAGTTGCCACCCATTCGTTATCTGTACAGGTAAACAGGCGCCCAATTCCGGATGATCCGGCAACAAACATCCAGGATCAGGTATCCGTCCCGTAAAGCTATGAACCATCTAATACCCTACTAACTCCTTTATACAGTCATCCAGTCGTTTTTCGGCCATAAAGTTTTTTTCCAGTTCTTTGTTAAAAGGTATCGGTGTATC
>DASVMC010000080.1:0-10835 GCA_036384555.1 Niabella sp.
CCTTATTTGAATGCCTGGAAACGGTAGTGCGTTTAATGGCTCCCATAGCACCCTTCTTCAGTGATGCTGTTTTCCGCAACTTAAATATAGTTGCCGAACATTTTGAAGTGACCTCTGTGCACCATGCCCTTTTCCCCAAAATAAATGAAACGGCAATTGACACTTCTTTGGAGGAAAGGATGCAGCTGGCTCAGGATATTTCCTCCCTGATCCTCTCTCTGCGTAAAAAAGTGAACATTAAGGTGCGTCAACCGTTACAAAAGGTATTAATTCCTGTGCTGAACCCTTCCATGAAAGAACAACTGGAAAAGGTGGCTGCACTGATCCAATCAGAAGTAAATATCAAAGAGATAGAATACCTGGTTGATACAGAGGGATTTATAAAGAAAAAGATCAAACCCAATTTTGTGGCCCTGGGTAAAAAGCTGGGTGCTAAAATGAAGGCTGTTTCCACTGCGCTGGCTCATTTTAGCCAGGAAGATATCAGCAATCTTGAAAAGAACGGCCAGGTGGCGCTGGATATTGACGGAGAGAAGATTCCGGTTCTGGTTAATGAAGTGGATATCAGCAGTGAAGACATTCCGGGCTGGACAGTGGCAAACAAAGGAGCGCTGACCGTGGCCCTGGATATTACGATCACAGAAGACCTGAAACAGGAGGGAGATGCCCGGGAATTTGTAAATCGTATCCAGAAAATCAGAAAGGAAAGCAATTTTGATGTAACTGATCGTATTTCAGTACAAATTGACACAAATCCTACATTAAAAAATTCGTTAAACACGTATAAAGACTATATTTGCGCAGAAATTTTGGCAGATGACCTGGATTTTAGCCCAATTTCATCTGGTGGTGTCGAAATTGAAGTGAACGAACATAAGTTATATACGATTGTAACAAAAAAAGGGTAACAACAAATGGCTACAAAGAAAAAAATAGCGGCAAAACCCGCTCGTTCAGCAAGCAAGAAAGCTGCACCGGCAAAACCTGCCCGCTCTGTAAGCGGAAAAGCAACCGCTGCACCAAAAAAAGCCGGAAAACCTGCTGCAAAAGCGGCAGCCAAGCCTGCCCGCCCGGCCGGAGGAAAAGCAACCGCTCCTAAAAAAGCGGCAAAACCCGTTCGCGCAGCTGGCGCAAAAACAACCAAAGTGGCTAAGAAAACAGTAGTTAAAAAAACAGTAACTAAACCGTTGGTGAAAACACCCGCTAAAAAAACAGTGGCAGCACCGGTAAAAAAAGCGGCTGAAAAAAAATCAGCAGCAAAAGAAACTCCCATAACAGAAAAAATAGTGGCAAAGAAAGAAGATAAAAAAGAAACAAGAGCTCCTAAGAAAGTAGTCGTTCCTAAACTGTCTACCAAAAGTTCGGTAAAATATCAGCCGGATTTTACGAAGAGTGTCCTGGATACCCCGTTAATAGAAAAGGCCCCGTCAGTGATCCGTTATTCGGATAATGACCTGGCAGAGTTTAAAGAGATCATTTTAAGAAAATTAGATGCTGCAAAGAAAGAACTGGCATACCTTCAGGGGTTAATTACCCGCAGGGATGAAGGCGGCGATATGGATGAAGGCCGGTATATGACCATGGAAGACGGCAGTGTAAGCATGGAGCGTGAGCAGCTGAGCCAGCTGGCCAGCCGCCAGATCACTTTTATTGATCATCTTGAAAAGGCATTAATGCGTGTAGAAAATAAAACTTACGGTATTTGCCGGGTAACAGGGCATTTGATAGATAAGGCCCGGCTGCGCGCGGTACCCCATGCCACGTTGAGCATTGAAGCCAAATCAATGATGAACCGTTAACAGCAATGGACGAACATATTAGAAAAGCGGATCTTTAACGGGTTCGCTTTTTATTTAATTACCAATAGTTGGGAAATGTATTTTTACCGGCTGTAATTGCTTCGTTTAACGGTTACCTTTGGTCCGGTTCCCTATACCGCATTAAACAATAAAAATATGACAATTGATTTTGGATATGATAAAAAGCAGGTAATACAGGCATTGCGCTATCATTTCATTTCCAAAAGGGAGATCCGGATCATGATCATCCTGGTGAATGTGTTTGCTGCACTGGCGCTGGTCTTATATGCATTGCATAAGATAACACCAGTAGCCTTTCTGATCAATTCATTTTTATGGCTGGTTTTAATGATCAGCCTGTGGTTTGTGCTGCCCGGCTTTGTTTACAGAAAGGCGGAGACCTTTAAACATCGTTTTACAATGTATTTTAATGAGAATGATTTTACATTGGAACACTCAAAAGGAAAAAGAAGCTGGCCGTATACTGCACTGGCCGGTTATAAGGAAAGTCCCCATTTTTTTCATCTGTATTTTGACGAACGGTCTTTCCTGCTGGTTCCCAAAACGGCTTTCAGGGATATGGATGAAATTTCCGGATTCAGGCATTTGTTAATGGAAAAGGTAAGCAGGAAATAAGTATTCGTAAAAGCGCTGCTTTTTACTCAAACCGGCCCGTTCAGATATACTTCTTCATAATAATATGCGGAATCGTGAGATTGGTAAATTCATTACTCGCTTCCCGGTACCCCATTTTTTCATAAAAGCCGGATGCATTCTTACGGGCCTGCATTGATATTTCCCGGTAGCCCATATCTCTTGCAATGTTTTCAGCAAACAGCATCAGGGCCTTCCCAATTCCTTTACCCTGTAAATCATTGAGCACCGCCATCTGCCGCAGTAAAACGATCTTGTCCGATTGTTTCACAAGCATACAGCATCCCAGCATTTTTTCGTCTTCAAAAGCACCGATGAGCACATTGCTCTTGTCGGCATTCATATCCTCCTCTGTTAATACCAATCCTAATGGCTTCCGCAGAATTTCGTTGCGGAGTTCTACCATTTGCTGGTATTCTTTTGAGCCATGATCTATAATCTTCAATGCCATAAATCCGTCTAGTTTTTGTAAGAATCATAGGTCGTTGCAGGTACTTATTTATTTTGTAAATTAAGGATTTTTAGGCGTTTCAGTACATTTTTAGTTTTTTTTTTCTTTTTATGCATTTTTACTCAAAAACTCTATTTTTGCACCAATAACTAAATTAATAAGATATGTCAGACATTGCATCAAGAGTTAAAAAAATTATCGTTGACAAACTGGGCGTTGACGAAGCAGAAGTAACTAATGAAGCTTCTTTTACAAATGATCTGGGTGCCGATTCATTAGACACCGTAGAACTGATCATGGAATTTGAAAAAGAATTCAATATTTCTATTCCAGATGAGCAAGCCGAAACAATTACTACTGTTGGTCAGGCTGTATCTTATTTGGAAGAACACGCCAAGTAATTGATTGGAATTTAGCCAAGCTTGGCTTTGGTAAAAGTAAAACACAAATACACCGCCTTTGACTGTGGTCTACCATATTTAAAGGCGGTTTTATCATAAAATAATAAGGATAACCAGTTTATATGGAGTTGAAAAGGGTAGTTGTAACCGGAATGGGTGCATTAACACCGTTAGGCAATACAATTGATGACTATTGGAACGGGTTGATTAATGGAGTCCCGGGTGCTGCACCCATCACCTTATTTGATGCCAGTAAATTCAGAACGAAGTTTGCCTGTGAAGTAAAGAATTTTGATCCGACGGATTTTCTTGATAAGAAAGAAGCGCGAAAGGTTGACCGGTTCACGCAGTTTGCATTGGTGGCAAGTGATCAGGCCGTAAAAAATGCAGGTATTACAAAAGAAAATGTGAACCCCGATCGTGTCGGAGTGATTTTGGGAAGTGGGATTGGTGGTTTGATCACCTTCCAGAATGAGGTGATTGATTTTGCCAAAGGCGATGGTACGCCCCGCTTTAACCCGTTCTTTATTCCTAAAATGATCCTGGACATTGCTGCCGGGCAGATCAGTATGCGGCATAATTTCCGCGGTCCAAATTATGCGGTGGTAAGTGCCTGCGCCAGCAGTACCAATGCCATGATCGATGCTATTAACCTGTTGCGCTTGGGTAAAGCAGATATTATTGTTACCGGGGGAAGCGAGGCGGTTGTAAGTGAAGCAGGAGTTGGCGGTTTTAATGCCATGAAGGCTATGAGTGAACGGAATGACGATCCCGCCACGGCCAGCCGCCCTTATGACAAAGACAGGGATGGCTTTGTAATGGGAGAAGGCGCGGGGGTATTGATTTTTGAAGAACTGGAACATGCTAAAAAACGGGGAGCTACTATTTATTGCGAAGTGATTGGCGGTGGCGCAACAGCTGATGCTTATCACATAACGGCCCCGCACCCGGATGGACTGGGCGCAAAAAATGTAATGATGGCTGCGTTAAACGACGCGGGTATCACTCCTGATGATATAGATTATATAAACACACATGGTACATCTACTCCGCTTGGAGATATTGCCGAAACCAAAGCGATACTGGAAGTGTTTGGTGCGCACTCTTATGAAATGAATATCAGTTCCACCAAAAGTATGACGGGGCATTGTTTAGGTGCTGCCGGCGTTATTGAAGCAATTGCTTGTATAAAAAGCGTTATGCATAATATTGTGCCCCCGACCATCAATCATTTTACGGACGATCCGGAGCTGGACCCGAAACTGAACTTTACCTTTAATAAGGCGCAGGAGCGGGAAGTGAATATAGCATTGAGCAATACATTTGGCTTTGGCGGGCATAACGCCTGTGTAATAGTAAAAAAATATTCATAGTGTTCTGTGAATTTTATAAAAGAGCTTTTTAAGGGAAAATCAGATACCGTTTTAAAAAAACAGTTACGGGATGTATTGGGTTTTACACCTGATAATATGTCTCTTTATAAAACAGCGCTCACCCACCGGTCATTAAAAGAGAACGTGGATGAGAACAATGAACGCCTGGAATACCTGGGCGATGCTGTTTTGAGCGCATTGGTGGCCGACTACCTGTTTAAAAGATATCCTTACCAGGGAGAGGGCTTTCTTACAGAAATGCGCAGCAAAATGGTAAACCGCCAGCAATTGAACGAGGTAGCGGTTAAAATGAACCTGAAAAAAATAGCCAACTTTAATAAGCTGGATCATACATTAAGAGGCAGTCATATTTTTGGTAATACACTGGAAGCCCTGGTGGGCGCTATTTATCTGGATCTGGGGTATAAAAAAACCAGCAAATGGGTATATGATTATATTATTTCCCCGCACATGTTTATGGATGAACTGGAAACGCGGGAAATTAATCATAAAAACAAGCTGTACGGCTGGGCAAACAAGCTGGGCAAATCTTTGGAGTTTACCACTATTGAAGAAAAATTAGAAAACGGCCGCAGGTTGTTTACCATTGGCGCTGTTGTTGATGGTGAAATCATTGCCCAGGGAAAAGCATTTAATAAAAAAGACGCTTCTCAGATTGCAGCAAGCCAGGCTGTTCATTCCTTAGGGATCAGCAATAATGAAGAAAACGTTCCCGCACAGTAACCCGTTCTCAAAAGGCCGGCATTCCCTGCTAGTGTCGTGTTATATGTAAATAGTTAGGTAATATCCGTGCGCTTGCCCGGTGAGTCATTCAGGCGGGGATTTTGCAGCGTAACGCAGAAAAAAATTGTATATCCGTTCCATTCGGTGCGAAGCCTTCAAATGACAGTTTATGCTAAACACGGCACTAATGTTCTGTTAATTAAAGTGGCGTATGGCATCGTGAGAGGTGAAACGTAAAGAGCTTACTTTTCTCTTCTCACGTTTTACGATTAACTTACCAAGAATAAATCCGCTTTTAACTAATTTTAAGGTGCTGCACAAAACTCAGCCTGCAGTGTTTATTAAAAAATGATCCGTTTTCCGATCTATCTTGATAATTGTGCCACTACACAGTGTGATGCAAGAGTGGTAGCAGCAATGCTCCCTTATTTTACAGAGCACTTTGGGAATGCATCCAGCAGGAGCCACTCTTTTGGGTGGAAGGCAGCTGCGGCGGTAGAAGAAGCACAGCAGCAAGTGGCCGACCTGGTTAATGCCAGTGCGGCTGAAGTGTATTTTACTTCCGGAGCTACTGAAAGCTGCAACCTGGCGTTGAGAGGCGTCAGCGCAGCGTATGCCGGTAAAGGCAATCATATTATTACGGTAAAAACAGAACACAAGGCGGTGCTGGATACTTGCCGTGAGCTTGAAAAGAACGGTACGGAGATCACGTATCTGGATGTACAATCCAACGGACAGGTTGATCCGGAGGAGGTAAGAGCAGCCATACGTCCGGCTACTATTTTAATTGCCCTGCAGTGGGCAAATAATGAAACGGGCGTTGTAATGCCGGTGAAGGAAATAGGCGCCATTGCACAGGCGCACCATGTGTTGTTTTTTTCTGACGCCACTCAGGCTGTCGGTAAAATACCCGTTAACGTAAAAGAAGCCAATCTGGCCTTAATGGCGTGTAGCAGTCATAAGCTCTATGGCCCCAAAGGAGCAGGAGCTTTATATGTGAGCCGCAGAGATCCGCGGGTGAAGATAACACCACAGATAACAGGTGGTGGTCAGCAACGGAATCTTCGCAGTGGTACGCTTAATGTGCCGGGTATTGTTGGCTTCGGGAAAGCCTGTGCCTTATGTGCTGCTGAAATGCAGGAGGAAGCCGTCCGGCTTTCAACCTTGCGCAACCAATTAGAAGAACAGCTGCTATTGCTGCCGGACACTTTTTTAAACGGGCATCCTGCGGAGCGGTTGCCACAGGTAAGTAATATTTCTTTTGATTACCTCAGCAGTGATCAGATTATGGCAGCGCTCAGTAAGGAAATGGCTGTTTCATCCGGTTCCGCCTGTACATCAGGATCGCTGGATCCTTCTTATGTCTTAAAAGCAATGCACCAGCCGGATCGTCTTGCAAAGGCCGCTATCCGTTTTAGCCTGGGACGGTTTACAACAGAAGAAGAAGTGCAGTATGCCACCCGGTTTATAACAGAAACCATTAACCGGCTGAGATCGGATAGCCCGGCCTGGCAGCTGCGGCAATAAATTTTTTATGTAACTTTAGAAAAGTAATACTATTTTTTATTCCTGATGATTGTCAGGAACCTGTTTCCCGGCAGCTAAAAAAGAGTATCCCTGCTATTAACAGTATTGAATACCGTTAACCAATTTGAATGATCCGCTTGCTATTGATAGGTTTAACGTTGCAGTTCGCCTGCGTATTTTCTGCAAAGGCGCAGGAAGAGTTTGTTGACCCGCCCAGCGCACTATTAACTACGGTCCACTTTGAGCAATTTATTGGAGGCGTTATCGTATTTAAAGCAATGCTTGATGATTTTAAGGATTCTCTTTCTTTTATCCTGGACACCGGCAGTGGTGGTATTTCGCTGGATTCCACTACGGTGGCCAGCCTGAATTTAAAGCCCGGCGCACCTGAAAAGATGATCCGGGGCATTGGCGGTATGAGGAAGGTCGGGTTTCTGAAGGAACACCATTTAACAATTGGCGGGTATGAAATTGACAGTCTGAACTTTCATGTTATTGACTACGATGTCCTTTCCTCCTTATACGGAAGAAAAATTGATGGAATTGTCGGCTATTCTGTATTGAGCCGGTTTATTGTAAAACTCGATTATGATAAACAGGAATTCAGCCTTTATACGCGGGGCATATTTAAGTATCCTAAAGGGGGATATCTTTTAAAGCCCTATATAAGAATGCTTCCTTTTTTAAGAACCGGTATCAGTGATGCCCGAAAGCGGAATTTTAATTACCTGTTTGATATCGGAGCAGGACTTACCGTTTTATTTTCGGAAGATTTTATTAATGACAGCACTTTTATAAAACCCAGGCGCAAACGGTATTTAAAGCAGGGGGAAGGATTGGGCGGCAGGGTGGATATGTACCTGACCGTAATGAAATCGTTGCGGCTGGGTCCTTATCGTTTTAAGAATGTACCCATTAATATTTTTAATGATGATTATAATGTAACTTCTTACCCCTCTTTGGGAGGCCTTATAGGAAATGAAATTTTCAGGAGGTTTAATGTCATCTTAAACTATGATAAACAGCAGTTCTATTTAATGCCCAATCAGTCTTTTAATGCACCTTTTGATTATGCCTATTCCGGTATTGAACTGTACCTGGTTAATGGGGTGGCTGTTACGGGCAAGATACCGGAAGACTCTCCCGCAGCAAAAGCCGGTCTTAAAGAAGGAGATGAGATCCTTGCGATCAATAATAAGTTCGGAATGACGCTGGATGACTTAAAACAGGCCTTACTGGCTACCTACGGAAAAGTAAAGATCATTTACCGGCGCAACGGTGAACTGCAAACGACTACTATGAATGTGATCAACATTCTGAAAAAATGAAGTATTGCTACGCGCTTCCCCTGTTATTCAGCTGGTTTGTTCGGCATTAAAAACTGGTACTTTCCTGAGCCTACCTGCAGCTTAACATACGCTTCTTCCTTCCCGAGGTTTTTTATTTCTTTTACAGCTGCCAGCGGTTTCCCCGATTCTGTAATTGCTGAAGCATCCGTAGCCGGAAGAAAGAGCGTGGCAGTAGTATTTACCGGTACTTCTACTGTTAAGGTTATTGTAGTACCATTCACCGTCCAACCCGCAGCGGCAGTGCCATAATAGGTTTTTAAAGAGGCCGCGGCCTGCTTAAATCCTCCACCAATATGCGGCATCACTTTTATATGCTTATAGCCGGCGCCATCTTCGTAAGTATCCAGTCCCACCATTTTCCGGTACATCCAGTCTCCTATAGCTCCATATGCATAATGGTTGTAAGAGTTCATGCTGGGGGTTTGAAAGCTGCCATCGGGTTTTATACCGTCCCAGCGTTCCCAGATGGTGGTAGCACCCATTTTTACCGGGTACAGCCAGGAGGGGTATGTTTCCTGTAATAACAGCTCATATGCAATATTGCTATATCCAAAGCGGGTTAAAACATGGCAGAGGTAAGGCGTTCCCAAAAAACCGGTGGTCAGGTGGTTGTTATAGCTTTTGATATTATCTACCAGCCGCTGTGCCGCTTGCTGTCTCAGGTTTTCGGGCAGCATATCAAAATGCAGCGCTAATACGTAAGCTGTTTGTGTACCCGAAACCAATCTGCCGGAAGGGGTCATGTACTCTTTTATAAAAGCAGCTTTAATGGCATTTAACAGGTTGGAATAGGCAGCAACATCCTCTTTCTTATCCAGCACAGTTGCTGCGTTGATCAGTAACTGAACGGAGTGTGCATAAAAACATTGTGCAATGAGGTATTTATCTGTAACGGCCGAACGCCCGTCGTTGTCATCAGCAGGACGGTAAAACAACCAGTCGCCAAAATGGAAGCCGGTATTCCACAAATCATTATTAGTGGTTTTACGGATGCTTTCCACATAGTTTTTCATACTGTTATATTGGGTAGCCAGTGTACGTTTATCTCCGTAGGCCAGGTACAATTGCCAGGGGATGATGGTGGCTACATCTGCCCATCCGGCACTATTGCCGCTATTACCGAGTAGATTGGGAACCACAAACGGAACGCGGCCATCCATCTGGTCGGCTTCCACATCCCTCAGCCATTTGGCAAAAAAATTGTTGACACCACGGTTAAAAGAGGCAGTGCGGAAAAAGGCCTGTGCATCGCCGGTCCACCCAAGGCGTTCATCCCTTTGCGGACAATCAGTCGGCACATCCAGGAAATTACCTTTTTGTCCCCATTGAATGTTGTGTTGCAGTTGGTTAATAAGCGGGTTAGAAGTTGTAAAGGTTCCTGTTGGCTCCATATCTGAATGAAGTACCACTGCTTCAAAATCGGCCGGACGAAGAGTACCGGGATAGCCCTCTACTTTTACGTAACGGAACCCCTGCCAGGTAAAGTGCGGGGAGAACGTTTCAGTGGCACCACCTTTCAGCACATACGTATTTTCCTGTTTTGCAGAACGGAGATTTTCAGTGTAAAAGTTTCCTGCTTTATCCAGCACCTCTGCATGAAACAATTTTACAGAATCACCGGCACTGCCTGTTACTTTCATACGCACCCAGCCAACAAGGTTCTGCCCAAAATCCAGCACCGTTTCCCCTTTGGGCGTTTTGATCAGCTGTACCGGCTTTATGACTTCATGCGTCCTTACCGGCTCATTGTAGGTGGCCAGCAGGTTGTCTTTTGTAAAGGAAGCAGTTTTTGCTGCTGTCCAGTCAGCATCGGCATATCCAGCCTGCATCCATCCTGTTTTTTCCTTGCGCGCATCAATGGTCTCTCCGTTATAGATCTCAGAATAGGTGATCTGGCCGGTGGAGGTTTTCCAGGAACCATCGGAAACAATTGTTGCTGCAGAGCCATCGCTATACGTAATGTTTAACTGCAGCAATAAAGCGATATCCTTTCCGTAAATATTATGCTGTTTCTCAAATCCAATATAACCCCGGTACCAGCCGTTACCTAATATAACGCCTAAAGCATTCGCACCTTGCTTTAGCAGGTCTGTAACGTCGTATACCTGGTATTGCAATCTTTTTTTATAGGAGGTCCAGCCCGGGGTTAAATAGGCATTGCCGATCCTTTTACCGTTTAAAAAAGCCTCATACATTCCATGGGAGGTAATATAAGCTGTTGCCCGGGTTATTTTTTTGGCGGTGCTGAATTCTTTACGGAATAAAGGACTGGGGCGTACATTATCCTCTTCTGTATACCCGGGTTCGATCCATGTTGCCTTCCAGTCGTCCGGCTGCAGGAATGCCATCTGGAAGCTGGCAGAACCGCTCCAGCCGGACGGTTTACCGCTATTGTCCCATACACGAACCTGCCAGTTGTATCTTTGACCGCTTTGCAAAGAGGGGCCCTTATACGCAACATGCACAGAAGAATCTGAATTGTTCTTTCCGCTATTCCAGACCAGTTGCCCGTTGCCGGTAACTTTTATTTCATAGGC
>DASVMC010000081.1:0-3388 GCA_036384555.1 Niabella sp.
CGGCAAGGGTGATCATAGCGCGGTTGGACGAAGGAGCTAAAATAGCACCAGGTGTACGGGTTGCCATACTGGGGGCCGGGTCCTGCCTAAGCGATTGTTTATAAAAGTATCCGCCAAAGGCAGCTGCCAGCAACAGCACTGCTGCGGCAGCATAGCGAACGAACCAGCGATGTCCCTTGCCTGTACGCCCCTTCTGTATATGCAGCTCCTGCTCTTCATGCTTCATCAAAATCTCCGCCTGCTTTAAACGCTCCGTGGTACGGGCCTGTGCAGCCGTCAGGTCCTTTAGCGTAGCCGGGATATACGCCTCCTGCATTACTTTCTCCAGCCATTCCTGGTTGGCTTTATCTTCCTGCAGCCAGGTGTTCAGCTCTTCCTGCTCGGCTTTTGTGGCCTCTCCTTTTAACACCCGTAAAGTAAGTGTTGCTATATATTCCGGCTTTCGCTCCATATTCAATACGTCCCTATTTAAGAGATACTCGTTTAAAAAAGAAATGTTACGGAAAAAATTAAAAATTATTTTTGGGCATCAGGAGCAACAACCAGAGTAACAGGTCGGAACCATAAAAAGCAGCTCTTAAGATTTTAAGCGCCTCCGCTTTCCGTACGCGTACCGAGCTGTCTTTAATGCCCAGCAAACCTGCAATTTCACTGTTTTTCAATCCCTGAATGTAGGAGAGGGTAAAAACCTCCCTTAGGTGCGGCGGTAGTTTGTCAATTTCCTTCCGTATCAGCGAAAACAGGTGTCCCTCCACTATCTCCCGGAAATACACATCCCTGTGTTCTGTATCGTTCAGTTGCAGCAGGCCCGATATTCTTTCGATATTACGGCCTTCCTTTTTCAAGTAATCAAAACAGGCATTACGGGTCATAGAGCGTACATAATAAAAAAGATGGTCAGCCGATTCAAAATGCTTTTTTTGGGTCCAGACCTCCACAAAAACATCCGCCAGTACATCCGGTGCCGCCTCCTGTACCAGTTTCCGGGCAAGAAAATAAAGATCAGGATAGAGCCGGTTGTAAATCTGCGTAAAGGAAGCAGCGCTCCCTTCTGCAAAGGATTTCAGCACCGACTCATCTATATGAAGTTTTGTAGCATTCAACGGATACCTATTTCAATAGCACGTAAACATAAATAAACTTTGATAAATCAAAAAGACCGCATGATCTGGTAATAGCAGTACATTTTTAATTTTCCTTGCAGTCAGTACCTATACTGTTCTTTCCCAAAACCAAAAATACTATTTTTCCCAAAACACAATATGCTTTAAGAAAAGCAGCCGGCGCTGATCAGGGAGGTCCGTCCGTATTTCCACCAGAGGTGTCAGCACTATTTATTTCTTTTCAGATCAGGTAACATTATGCTTAATTTCTATTATTCTCCCGCTTTTCAAACACTTCCGGATCGTTAACACCACAATTTCCAGCACACATAAGTTAAGCCTTCAAAAACAGCTAAAGCCCTTTCGGGCCTTATCTAAATCACTCCTTCTTTTAAACCCTGGGCTTTATTAAATACACCAGGCACCCCAAAATTGTGCTGCAGGCATTATACCCAAATACTTCCAAAGCCTTGTATATTTGATACTTCGTTCTATCCAGCTTTACAACAGGCAGCAAACAAACACCCGTTATCTTTTTTTCTTTGTTTCTGAAATATACCACTCCAGGAAAATTGCGACAGATAGCGCATTACTGTCTGAAAATTCATTTGGCTTTCACGCTTTTAACAACTTTCCGGTGTTCCCGGCCCCAATCTATCATCGCCTGGATTATTGTGCCAAATGAGCGGCAATACTCCGTAGGTGCGTATTCGATCAAAACAGGTGTATCCGCATAAACGGTCCTCCTGACGAGCTTATTCATTTCCATATCTTTTAGTTCTCTTGATAACATGCGTGTTGTAATACCGGGAATACTTCTCTCTATTTCCCGGAAACGCTTATTACCGTTACAAATTGAATTGATAACAGGTATGCGCCATTTGCCACCGATAAAGTAAAGCGTATCCTGTAATGCCTTCAATTCTTCTGTCTGATTTCTTTCCATTTTTTTATGTTATCTGATATACTTCGTTATACTGATTACAAAATTATACCATTCTGCAAATATCTTTGTAAAAAAATTTACCGATGAGCAAATTAAACAACAAAGTAACCGTTATAACAGGGGGAAATAGCGGGATAGGTTATGCAGCCGCAAAAGAATTTATAACACAAGGCGCAAAAGTGATTATCACAGGAAGACGAAAAGAAGCCGTTGAAACGGCTGCCCAGGAGATAGGAGCAATTCCTTTTGTGGCAGATCAAGCTAACCTACAAGATACCGGTTTGCTTTGCAAAGAAATAGAAAAGCAATTCGGCAAAGTAGACATACTGTTCATCAATGCAGGTATTACAGGGAAAACGGCGTTAATTGAAAACCAAAGCCCGGAGAACTTTGATGCCGTAATGAACACTAATTTCAGAGGGGCATATTTTGTCCTAAGTAAATTTATTCCACTTCTGAATGATGGAGCATCCGTTGTTATATTATCATCCAATACCGCCCTCATGCACAACCCTAATTCTTCCATCTACCAAGCAAGCAAAGCCGCTTTAAGTTCAATAGCAAAAACAGCAGCTGCAGAATTAGCACCAAGAAAAATAAGGGTAAATACGGTAAGCCCCGGCCCGATTAAGACAGACATCATCGCTAAATCAGGTTTTGACGAAGCTACCGTTAATAGCATAAAAAGTCATTTGATTAATGAGGCCATTCCGTTAAGGAAAATGGGTGAAGCGGAAGACGTTGCAAAACTTGTAACTTATCTTTGTGAAGATGGCGCCAGTTTTATCACCGGTGCCGAAATCATTATGGATGGAGGAATGACGTTATAGTCCAGCCCTATATTTCAACCCCAAAAAAGATTTTACAATACAGACCGATGACCGGGGCAATGAAGGAGGTATTTATCCATCGGCGGAGTTAGGTAATGAGCAAAAGATCCGCTTTTTAGATTGGTACGAATTGGAGCTGGATCATTCAATTGCCGAGATCAGGGACAAAAACAATAACCTTACCGGCAAGCTGCACCAACAATTGAACAGCCAGTCAAAAACGCAAAGCCCTGGTGGAAATGCTGGTAGGTTACAAGAAAATAAAAACAGCTCCCCAAACCAGCACCTCCATATGAACCGAAAGCCATCCTTTAGATCTCAGAGCACACTTCAATTTCCATCGGGATCCTTTAAAGCAGCCACAATAAAACGTTTAAAATTATTAATAAAACCAGGCTGTCTCTTTTTACCTGAGCGCTCATATTCTCCTTCATGCTGCCCGTTTTTACGCGGTCCCGGACTTTGGATCTGCACCAGGAAACAAATTTCGAAATAAGTTCTTTTCAAGA
>DASVMC010000082.1:0-1750 GCA_036384555.1 Niabella sp.
TCCTTTTGCCAGACACGTTATGAGCAAACCGGCTGGGCGGCCTGGTTCAATAATACCAGGTTAAATAACAAGTGGGGATTTTATTTTGATATTCAGGTACGCTCCTATGATAACTGGACACAGGTACGTAACTTATTGTTACGACCAGGAGTCAACTATTATATCCGGCCCAATCAAACGGCAACAGCTGGTTATTTATACACCCCCACTTTTCCTGACCCAAAAGCCACCAACGGCAAAACACTGACAGAGCACCGCATTTGGGAGCAATATGTAATCAGCCATCCTGTATTCAACGGTTCATTAAGTCATCGTTTCCGGCTGGAACAACGTTTCATAGGCCGTACTGATGAAACGGTTTTTTCTCAACGGCTTCGTTACTTTTTCCGGGATGTGCAACCACTGATTCAGACACCCAACGGGTTTAAAAAAGGTCCTTTTATTGCATTGCAGAATGAACTCTTTCTGAACATCCAGAATAAAAACAGGATCAACGGATCCGTATTTGATCAGAACCGGGCCTATATTGCAGCCGGATTCCGCGCCAGTCCAAAATTAGACATAGAAGCCGGTTATCTGAATCAGCTGCTTAAAGGAGCAGCGGGCAATACCATGAATAGTGTCATACAGGCTGCCGTTTATACACGCTTCTAAACCCTGGCCCCAAACAGCAGGCTGCCAACCCGTACCATCGTACTGCCATATCTGAGCGCCAGTTCATAATCCCCGCTCATACCCATACTCAGTATATCTATATTGGCATTTCCAGACCGGAGGTTCTTATAAAGCAGGGAAAGTGCTTCAAATTCTCTGATCAACTGGTGGGTATCATCTGTAAAGCTTGCCATGCCCATTAATCCGCGGATACGAACATGTTTTAATGAGCCCGATTGCTGATAACCTTGGATTCCGCTTATAAATATCCGCGCTTCCTCTTCATCAAATCCAAACTTTGTTGCTTCCTGTGCAATGTGCACCTGTAATAAACAATCAATAACGCGCTCATTCTTCTGCGCCTGTTTATCGATCTCAAAAAGCAGTTTCTCACTATCCACGCCATGGATCAGGTGTACAAAAGGCGCAATGTATTTCACTTTATTGGATTGCAGATGTCCTATAAAGTGCCAGCGAATATCTTCTGGTAAAACAGCTGCTTTCTCTACCAGCTCCTGTACATAATTTTCTCCGAAATCGCGCTGCCCCAGGTTATACAGCGCCTTTATATCACTTACAGGTTTTATTTTGGAAACAGCCACTAACGTAGCTTTTACAGCAGCAGTTTTTTCCAGGATCGTTTTATAGTTCTTTTCATTTACAGACATGCCGTAAAAATACAACAGATTCCGTTAACAGCTCAACGGGGCTGCTTTCCGGTGGCATACTGAAATACATTATAAGGAAGGGATATTCCTTTTACGGTCAGCACGACAATACCATGACCCGGAACCTCAAAGGATTGTACAGACTGCCGGGTTGTTGCGATCTCTTTCTTTTCCCAAACATTGTGCAGGGTACATCCCTTTTTACTATCAATGCCTAAAGAGTCCAGGTTAAAAGAAATACGTTGCCGGGTATCGGCCCTGTTAAGAAGTGCTATGGCAATCTTCCCGCTCATGGTATGCTCCAGTGGCCTTGCCCATACTTCCTGGTCACCGTAATCAGCAAGGCGTCTTGCCTGATAGACCAGGGGATCCTGGTTAATAGCAATCATCTCTTTGTTAGTAAGAATCGAAAGGGTTTGTTTACTCAT
>DASVMC010000083.1:0-9752 GCA_036384555.1 Niabella sp.
AACAGGTAAAGTGATCACGGAAACATTTAAAGAAAATGACCCTGATGCCATCCCGGGGGTATTGGTTCATTCGCATGGGCCTTTTGCGTGGGGAAAAACGACAATAGAGGCCGTACACAATGCCGTTGTTTTGGAAACGATTGCTCAAATGGCGTTCCATACCCGGATGCTGAGCGGTAATGAACAGGCAGCAATGCAGCCGGAACTGCTCCGGAAACACTTTTTCAGAAAACATGGGCCAGGCGCCTATTATGGCCAGAAATAGAAGTATGCGATTGTATAAAATAGAGTATTTTGTTTGTTACTAAAAAATAATATATCAATGAAAACGTATCTGGTTTTAGTCTGTCTCGTAGCTGCAGCAGGCGGTTTTCTGTTTGGCTTTGATACTTCTGTAATTTCAGGGGTTATTGAATACCTGGTGCCAAAATTTGCATTAAGTGAAGTGCAAAAAGGGTGGACGGTTGCCTGTATACTGGTAGGCTGTATGGCCGGCAGCGGTTTTTCAGGAAGGATCAGCTCAAAATACGGACGAAAAAAAGCACTGATGTTTTCCGCTATTGTTTTTTTCATTTCTTCTTTGGGTTGTGCTTTTGCCAATACCCACTTTATATTTATAGTAAACCGGATGATCGCCGGCGTTTCAGTAGGGGCCGCATCTACACTGGCACCAGTCTACATTGCAGAAATAGCACCGGCAAAACACAGAGGAAAATTATTAACACTGAACCTCATTGCAATTATTCTGGGGCAAACAGCCGCCTTTTTTTCCAACTATGCATTGCAGCATGTTGGCGGAGAAAACAACTGGCGGTGGATGATCGGGGTGATGACGATCCCTTCCCTTCTCTTTCTCGTATTCCTGTTCTTTGTTCCGGAAAGCCCCCGGTGGCTGGTTGAAAAGAAAAAAGATGAAGATGCGTTGCGGGTGCTGGAGCGGTTGAACGATCCGGCTGCCGCGCAGTCGATCATTAATGACATAAAAGATGCGCTGAAAACAGACCACGGCGTTCAATGGAAAGCACTTTTTAAAGGAACGGCATTCAGGATACTGATTGTAGGCTGTCTTTTGTCCATATTTCAGCAGGTTACGGGTATTAATATCATCATGTATTTTGCACCGGCTATTTTTAAAGCGGCTAATTTCGGACAAAGCTCCGCCTTGTTCCAAACGGCGGTCATTGGCGTTGTCTATCTGGTTTTTTCACTGCTGGCCTTTTTGTTTGTTGATAAGATCGGAAGAAAACCCTTAATGATCGTTGGCTCAATTGGGATGGGTGTCTTTTTGGTTTTGCTGGCCCTGACATTTATCACTAACCATACACAGGGCTTTTTGGTAATGTTTTGTATAATGGGGTTTATTGCCTTTTTTGGTCTGTCGCTGGGGCCTGTTGTCTGGGTGCTCATTCCGGAAATATTTCCCAATCAGTACAGGAGTGAAGGCGTTGCCTTTTCTGTTTTCGTTATGTGGGGCGCTAACTTTTTAGTGACCGTTTCTTTCCCGGTATTGCTGGACAAGCTGCACGGGAGCGCCTTTTTTATCTATGCGCTGATGTGTGTGCTTTGCACGCTGTTTTCTATTGTAAGGTTAAGGGAAACCAAAGGTAAAACCCTTGAAGAGCTGGAGCATTTATATGAAAACTAAGCGTTTTTAATAAAGGTACCATATCAAAAAACTTCAGAGAAGCATTATGAAGCGCATATTGGTCTGCACATTAACGTTGCTTTTTTTTAGCTTTTCGCGGGCAGATGCAGAAGATTTTACGGGTACGAAGTGGATCACTGCTGATGATACTTTAACGGCGCCTAACCAGTGGCTCTGCTTCCGGAAACAAATCGACCTGAAAGAAAAACAGGCGGTTGCGCAGCTGTGCATTGCCGTTGATTCTAAATATTGGTTATGGATCAATGGTAAAATGGTGGTTTTTGAAGGTGGGCTTAAACGGGGGCCCAACCCCGAAGATACTTATTATGACCGGGTATCAGTTGCTCCTTATCTGAAAAGGGGAAAGAATACGATTGCCATCCTGGTATGGTATTGGGGTAAAGACGGGTTTAGTCACAAAAGCAGCGGGAAGCCCGGGTTACTGGCACAGCTTAGCTTTGACCATCAGCAGGTATTATCTGATGAATCGTGGAAAGCAACTGTACATCCGGCTTATGGAACAAGCAATCCTCCTTATCCGAATCCCCGGTTGTCAGAATCGAATATCCGCTTTGATGCCCGTAAAGATATTGCCGGCTGGGAGCAGGGCAATTTTAATGACGTACACTGGCGGTTTGCAAAGGTAGCGGGCATTTATCCTTGCGGCCCCTGGAACAGGCTGGTTGAGCGTCCTTTTCCCAATTGGTATGATTCAGGCATTTTGCCCTATACCTCGGTCACTCATCAAAGGAGCGGTGGTAAACTGGTTATAAAAGCACAGCTTCCGCGCAATTTATCCGTTACGCCCTACTTAAAAATAAAATCAGCTGCAGGAAAGCTGATCGACATCCGGACTGATAATTACAAGGGAGGAAGTGAATACAACGTAAGAGCAGAGTATATAACAAAAAATGGCCTTCAGGAATTTGAGGCGTATAATTATGTAAACGGGCACCAGGTCATTTACACCCTGCCCGAAGGGGCAGCAATTATATCTTTGGGCTACCGGGAAACCAGGTTTAATACGGCCTGTTTGGGAAGCTTCCGGTGCAGTGATCCATTCTACAACAAACTGTGGACAAAAGCAAAGAATACCATGAACCTGAATATGCGTGATGCCATTCAGGATGCCGACCGGGAGCGGTCGCAATGGTGGGGCGATGCGGCCATTGTTGAAGGAGAAATACTATACACCTGTGATTCCAACGGGTTAAAACTGATAAAGAAGGCAATTAAAAACCTGGTAGACTGGCAAAAACCTAATGGTGTCCTGTATTCGCCCGTACCTACCGGTAAATATTATAAGGAACTGCCCGCGCAGATGCTGGCGAGTGTTGGCCGGTTTGGCTTCTGGAATTATTACAGGTATACCGGCGACAGTGCGATCATCCGGTATGTGTATCCCATGGTAAAAAGATATTTGGCACTTTGGTCCTTTGATGAGAATGGGTTGTTAAACCACCGGGCAGGAGATTGGGATTGGTACGACTGGGGTAACCAGATCGATACCCGGGTGCTGGAAAATACCTGGTATTACCTGGCGCTGGAAAGCGCGCATAACATGGCCCTGTTATTGGATTTTAAAAAGGATGCTTTGGCGTACTATGAAAAAATGCAAAAGATCAGGACGGCAGTTAATACTTTTTTATGGAATGGCAGCAATTACCGCAGCCCGGACTATAAGGGCAAAACGGATGACCGGGCAAATGGATTGGCCATGCTGGCAGGTTTTGCCGGTAAAGCAAAACAGCAATCGGTCCTTTCTTTTCTGAATGGATATGCCAACGCAGGCCCTTATATGGAAAAGTATATTTTAGAATCCCTTTTTCAGCAAGGATATGCCCGGCTGGGGCTTGAGCGGATGAAGAAAAGATACCGGGAAATGGTATACCATGCCTATACCACATTGTGGGAGGACTGGAGAATCGGGGGAGCTGGTGGCGGAAGCATTAATCATGGCTGGGCCGGAGGGCCTTTAACGCTTTTATCTCAATATGTAGCCGGTGTTCAGCCGTTGGAAGCCGGGTGGAAAACCTTTATTATTAAGCCCCAATTGGGTACGCTACAATGGGTAAAATGTGTAGTGCCGGCGTCCGGGAACAAAGTGATAAAAGTGGTTGTCCATAAAGCCAGCAGGCAGTATACGCTTGATACTGAAAACTCCCTGGGTTGCAGGTACCTGGTTGCGGTGCCCAAAGCAATGCTCCGTAACAGGATTACCATTAACCGGAAAAAATACAGCCCGGCTGCACTGCAACAGTTACATAAACAGTCGGTATCCTATGATCATTCTGATGAGGATTACCTGTACTTAAATACATCCCTTAAAAAATTAAAACTTATGCTGGACTGATAACAGTTACCTGGGGCAATGCCGGTTTTACAACAGGCCGGTCAGATTTAAACAATACCCATCTTCACACAATATGCGATCAGTTGCTCGTTGGTAGAAAAGCTAAGCGCTTCCTTTATAAGATTAAGGCGCTTCTCAATACTGCTTAAACCTGCCGGCTGCATATTATTTTTTTTCAGGTGATCCGAAATTTCCTGTTGCCGTTTCCCTTCAATCATTAAAGAGAGGATCGTTATATCAAATTCAGAAAACTCGTGGGCATTCTTTTGTTTGCTTTGCTGAACAAAAGTTCTGGGCAAATAGCGTTGATTGCTGTCAATACAGTTAATGGCGGTTTTAAGTTCTTTAGCATCACCTCTGGCCTTGCGTACATAACCGTCAATTTGCAGCTTATGAAACAGATCATCAATAATAGCAGGTTTGCTTTCGGCCGAAAAAACCAGAATTTTTAGTTCCGGCTGCACATTCCGTGCTGCCTCAATCAGTGCTGTTCCATTGGAAAGGTTTTGCTCCCGGTGGTCCTTTTCAAAATAAAGGTCGGTAATAAGAAGATCATAAGAGTCTTCTGTCTGTTTGGCTTTTTGTATTTTGATGAGCGCGTCATCACAGTAGTATACATAATCTGTATGCGCAATTTTCAGATCTTCCAGCGTTTTTTGTACAGAAATGTTGGCGCTTTCGTGATCTTCGGCTATCAATACTTTGTTGATCATTTTGATTTAAACGATTGGTATATACAGTTGGATCTTTAATCCTTTTGTTGTTGTCCTGTCAAAAATAATTCTGCCGCCGATCGCTTTCATACGGTTTTCCGTACTGCTAAGCCCGTTTCCGTAGTGAAAACCAGGAGGAAGCCCTGCGCCGTCGTCGGAGTAGCTGATCTTAATCAGATCAGCTGACCGTTCAAATTTCACCACTACGTTCCCGGCCGCGCTATGTCTTTTCATATTGATCATCAGCTCCTGTAAAACATGTTTTAATGCGCTTTGTGCAGCAGGTGTTACCTGTTCCCATATTTCTTTGGCATTACCAACGATCAGGATACGGGTGGCATCACTGGCGAATGATTCCAGCAGCTCGGTAACGGATTGCTGAAAATCGGTATGAACCATTTCAGTATGCTCATAAGAAATATTGCGCGATCGTTCGTAAACGATATCCAATTTGTCCAGCAACGGCTCTTTTTCCAGAAACCCGGTATGCTCAATCTCTGACATGATCTGGTAAATACCATTAGCCACTTCATCGTGTACTTTCTGGGACGTCTTTAACTGCTGTTCGCGGATCATGCGCTGTTTCCGTTTCCTGTACCAGAAGAAAATAAGAACAGCAAAAACGATGGTACCCGAAAGCACTCCTCTTTGAACCAGAATCTGGATCTTTTTTTCGGTATTGTCCTTTTGCAGGGCAAGGTTATCCGCCTTGGTCTTTGCAGCTTCATAACGGATGAGGGCAAACTGGTTTTTGGCATTATTCCGGCTGGTTTGTAAACTATCGTTTAAATAGCTGTAACGAATGAAATATTTTTTTGCAAGTTCGGGAGGACTAAACAGTATGAGTTTTGACAATGCTAGTAATTCATCTCTCGGGCTTCTCAGCTGTTGCGCTATGCGATACATTTTATCGGAGTAGAACAAGGCTGAATCTGGATGAGTGCCGGCATAGTAGTCGGATAAATGTGAATAGCTGGAGCTTAAGCCCCAGTTGTCTTTTTCATTTTCCCGGATCTGCAGGGCGATCAGCAGTTCGGGCGCAGCATTATAGGTGGAATCCTGGAGCCGGTTGGTATTGGCAATATTGGTAACTACCCGAGCATATTGAACCGGGAGGTTTTTGCTTTCATCAAGGATCGAACGGTAGATCGAAAGGGCCTGATCATATTGCTTTAATCGCTGGTAAGCAAGTGCTTTATTATTTAGGGCCGTTATTCTGTAAGTACCCTTTGCAAATTTTAATGCCCGATTGGAATAGTCCAGGGAGACTTCATAGTTTCGGAGCGTGATCGTAGTAAACGCCAATTCATTATAGACAGATGAGAGCGTATGCCAGTCGCTGTCTTTTTTTTCATTTAGATATTTCAATGCCTGCAACGAGGTCTCCTGACTGCCAAAAGGGTCTGCGGCATCTGATAGGAGAATGGCCATATTGGCATAGGCTTTTGCAATCTGCAGGCTGTCGCCGGGACTGGTGGCTACCTTGTTAAAATAGTAAAAAGCAGAGTCTTTTCTTATTTTGAGCAGGTTCATGGCCTTTTCAAAATCCGGATGCAGGCGAGACGGTTTTACCTTACGGGGTTCTTTACACCCGGTGAGGAGGGCAACAATGAATAGGAGCAATAAGGACCGTAAGTAGTTCAACGCAGTTATTTTATTCAAAAGTAATGTGCGTTTGACAAAAACAAAAAAATAAGGCAGGACGATGCCTGCCTTATTTATGACGACCCCATTATTTTCTGGGAGGAAAGGGTCTTGGCAACGGGGGAATATGCCCGCCATCTCCGGTAGGGTCCGATGTATCCGCCTGAATGGTTATCTGCAACCTGCTGAGGTCGGTTTTTGCGGTTGCTTTGGTAATATGTGTAGAATGACTGGGTAGTAAAGCCATACAAAAGGCTATAAATAATGCGTACATTTTTATTATTTTTTAAAATTTTAATAAATACTGCAACCGGTGTCCGGCGCAGCTATGAGAATGCGTAAGAAGCGCTTCTTACGCGTTTGGGAAGGGGTAGGGTATTGATTGCGAAAGCCGGTAAACGCTTCCCAAAACCGGTCAACAGCGATCACTTTCGAATAACCCCGGAGCAATCAGTTCTGTACAGTAACGCTCTTAGCAAAGGAGCATTGCAATTGATTGCACAACAAAAATAGATCGAGGTAAGGCCTTGGTTAACAACAGGTTCCGGTAATTCCGGTAATTCCATATACATTCCGGTAATACTTACGGAATTCCGTAAATTCCGTAGCTTTATTGCACAAAACTTTGCAACATGTTTGAGCAGTACCAGGAACTAGTTTTGCAGTTTTATGAGAAAAAGCAGCGGGAAAATGACCTGCCGTTAGAGCTTATGCAGCCTAAACCGGCAAAAATTAAAAAAGCATGTTTGACGGCTTGTACAAAAAGATTTTCCAGGAAAGACGGAAGAGTATTGGAAGCATTTTTTGAAGAAGGGAACGACAAGAATATAATATTAACGGCAATAGAAAGATCGGATGCGGATAAATTCAAACCGCTGATAAAATTTCTTAGAAAGGAAACCGCGTCAACAGATGAAAAAAATATAGAGCTTTTAGCGTGGCTGATTGATTTTGAGCCTAGACCTTTTGAGTTGGGAAGACATTACGATGATCCTGAAAACTCAGAAACAACGATTGTCGGAACGGAGGAATACAATTGTAATACAGAAAAAAACGAAGCCATCTTCAGCGGATGCGATCAGCCGGATAAAATGTTGACGAATCCGGATGAAGGGCATCAGGTAGAGATTACCCGGGCGAAAATTAATTTTTTAAAACCTGGTTTCTATTTTAAAAAACACCGCGCTACCCTGTCGGCTATTATAATCGTTTTGGCTGGGATCCTTATTTATTGGATTGGAATAAATAAAGGGATATCGGGCGCCTGTATGTACTGGACCGGTGATCATTACCAGCAAATTCCCTGCAACCAAAAAGTGCATGGTGCTTTAGTAATTGCGCTGGATTCTGAAAAGCTGGTCTATTTTAAAAAAATAACCCGGCCGGATACGATAACCGAAGCAGACATCGGACGGGTAGCATATGTAAAACTGGATGGACAGTTAGAATATTATACATACATAAGTACGCACCCGCTTTATGCCTATAGAATATTAAAACCGTTGTCAAAATTTATATACGAGAATCATATTCTGCCTTTAAAAAAACAGGCGCTGCCTGTAAAATCAAATTAGCAGTATGGCTTTTGCGTTGCTTTGGTCCGGAATAATACGGTTTTCCGTAATGCTTCAGTTCTGTGTACGGATACATTTGCAGAAATAAACAGAAGATGAAATATTTTGGCCGCGCTAAGTGTTGTTTCTGCATTTTTTTATTCCTGGCTTCCTGCAGTGCTGCACGCAGTGAGCAACTATATGTTGCTGAAGCAGCATATAAAAATGAAATGGCAACCTGCACAGGCAGCAAATCGTGCAGCGCCTGTAAGAACTGCAGGTATTGTAAGCATTGTTCAAAAGATGGAGGTAGTTGTGGGGTATGCAAATAAATTTTAAGAATGCCCCGGCAATTAAATACCAGTTGTTATTTACGGTTTTTACAATCGGCTACTGCAATACAACCGGTAAGCGCTTCAATAGCCCTGGTTCGTGTCCTTACGAATCGGAATACCCGATTCCCAATGGATCAATTTATTCCGGTTTCCCGTAAGGATGATGCTTTCGGTAATGATAAGTTTGCGCAGCAACAATAATTCTTCTAATAAATGATCCGCTGGTGTGCAAGCATTCTTTTTCTGCTTTTGATCGCCTGTAATGGCTTGTCAGGTAAAACATATAACAGCGGGCTGTATGGTTCTGAAAATAAAAAAGCATACAAGGTAATTGGCGTAAAGGATGGCGACACCTTTGTAGTGCTGATGGATGGGAAAGAACAGGTAGTGCGCCTGGCACATATCGACTGCCCGGAGAAGAAACAACCCTTTGGGAGCAGGGCCAGACAATATGCATCCGGTATGTGCTTTGGGAAAGAGGTGACCCTCATTCAGCATCATCAATACGACCGCAATAAGCGGCTGATAGCGGAAGTGATCCTGGAGGACGGGCGAAACCTCAATAAAGAGCTGGTAAAGAACGGTCTTGCCTGGCATTTTAAAAAGTATTCTGACAACAGAGAATATGCTGCACTGGAAACAGCCGCCCGGCTTCAGAAAAAAGGCCTTTGGGCAGATGCAGCGCCGGTGGCGCCGTGGAACTGGCGGCATCATAAAAGGCCGGCAAAGTTATAAGCAGGTGTAACCAAAATGTATATAAACTATTAACCTTCTCGAAGAACACCCTTTTTTTAAAAATTAAAATTTTGGGATTTACGGTTTTCCGTAACTAACAGGCAGAACGGCCGCTTATTTTAGCAACACGGAAGGAAAACAAACACATCTAAAAATAACTGCAAAAAATGGAGAATGATTTAAAACTAAAGCTGGAACAACTGCATCAGCGGGTAGCTGCCCTAAAGGACCAGATCCACACAGAAGAGGCCACCAAGAATGCTTTTGTAATGCCTTTTATCCAGATACTGGGGTATGATATATTTAATCCGACCGAAGTGATCCCCGAATACATTTGCGACATCGGAACAAAAAAAGGAGAGAAGATCGATTATGTGATCAAAAAAGAGGGCCAACCCATCCTGATCATTGAGTGCAAGCACTGGAAAGAAAATGCAGATGCGCACAACTCCCAGCTGCACCGCTACTATCACGTTTCCAAATCCCGGTTTGGAGTGCTCACAAACGGTATGGTGTACAATTTTTATGCAGATCTGGAGCGTCCGAACATTATGGATGATAAACCCTTTTTTACTCTGGAGCTTTCCAATCTCAAAGATGCAGGCATCAAGATACTGGAAAAATTTACCAGGAACGGCTATAACCTCGAAGGCATCCTGGATTCAGCGGAAGACCTGAAATATATAAAGGCCATCCGCAACGAGTTTGAAAAAGAGTTGAAAGACCCGTCGGATGAGCTGGTAAAGCTTCTGGTAAACCGTTTTTTTGAAAAGC
>DASVMC010000084.1:0-4074 GCA_036384555.1 Niabella sp.
GTTTTTGAGCAAATAAAATATCATCGATCTGCTGCTGAGGAACACGATCAATGATCTGCCGGATCTCGTCTTTGGTAAGCCGGAAGGCTGATGGTGTCCATTGATCAAATGATTCGGAATAACTGCGTACTGCAGCATCCCCCAGTTCTTCAATATCTTTAATAATCTGCTCAACGGTTTCTTTTATTTTCGTATCTGCGGCTTTCAGCTCCGCATCTGATTTTCCTTTTTTACTATACCGGATCATTATTTTATTTTTTATTATTCATTTGTATGCTGTTTATTCTCCTGATGGTTTTCTTTGTTGTTGTGCCACAGATACCGGTTCGCCAAAGCTGGGAGCTCCGTCGGCCTTCCAGGTAAATTTCTGGATACGCGGGCTTCTTGTTCCCCCACAGCCCTGCCCCGAAGCACTATTAGCATGGTAGATGATCCAGTCTTCCTGATCATCTTTTGATTTAAAAAAACCATTGTGCCCCGGGCCAAATACATTCTGCTGAATACTCTTGGAAAAGACCGGCACAGCCTGCTTTGTCCAGTCAGCTGGATGCAGGGGATCACCACCAGGTTTTAACCGCAGCTGACCCAACCCGTAATCATCTGTTGCGCACTGGCTCACAGAAAAAATGATGAAAAGATCGCCGGATGGATTGATCAGCGCTTCCGGTCCTTCATTTACCTGGCCGCCTGTTTTTTCCCAGCTGTATTCCGGCATTGAAATCTGGACACGATGCGTTTTAAGTGTCCATGGATTTTCCATTTCCGCAATATAGATTCGCTGGATATTGTCTTTATCAGAAGCAGTTCCGCTCCATATAAAATACAGCTTCCCTTTATACTCAAAAACAGAACCGTCGATTGAGAAAAAATCAGCATCCGAATCGCCGATCTTTCCCTTGTCAGTCCATTGCCCTGTCAGCGGATCATCAGCCGTATTTTCAAGGACAAAACAACGTTGGGTGGACAGGTCTGCCGAGGCACCCGCGGAATAATACAGGTACCATTTTTGATTCAGATAATGTAATTCCGGCGCCCATATATTCTTTGAATCAGGGCCGCTGGCTGGTGGCGACCATACTGTTTTTGCCGGCGCCTGTGCCAAAGCCGAAATGGCTGTTGTTTTCAAAATTGTAATATTGACTCCGTTCGTGGCCATATAATAAAACACATTTCCTTTTTTATATACCCAGGGATCCGCACCAGAAGATAATAAAGGATTATAAAACAGGCTGTCCTTCGATGAAGTAGCAGGATCTGTATTCCTTTTCGAGCTGTTACTTTTTGCACAGGCCAGCCAGCTTATAACGGCCAACGGCAATACAAGAATAATGATGCCTTTTTTCATTTTTATTTTTTACTGATGAGCATTATTAATATGCCCGAAGCTTTTTTATTAAAATTATTCCAAATTACCGCAGCAACCCTTAACTATACTCATCGATATGATGGGTAAGCTGCTGTTATCAAAAACGAATGTCATGGTGAGGCAACCATAAAAGCATTGCATTTAAGTTCATTCGGATGACAAATTTTTTTTAATCGTCATCCCGATCGCAGCCGAGGGATCTCTGATATTATAGAGATTTACCTTCGGTGAAATTGTTCTCCGCTCCGCTTCGGTCGAATCCGATGGCTATCGGATGACGAAGCCTTGAGCAATGCCCTTCGTCAAGCTCAGGACGACATTGATTTGTAATGCCTTAGAACGCTTGTCATTAACAGGCAATCATAAAAGCGTTGCTTTTAAGATCATTGAAATGACAAAAGTGACTGTCATGCTGAGCTTGTCGAAGCATGATCCGATTGTAACCTCACCCTTCGTCAGGCTCAGGTTGACATTACCTTTGGCCTGCCTCCAATGCATTCACTATTTCTGTCCCTGATTCCTGCTTACTTTGTTCTTTTATAAACAAAAGCCGCTACTGTTCATCCCCCCACAATCCCGGATCATTCCCCTTATTTTTCCGCCATTCATTCCGCCAGCGCTGTATATCTACCGGCCCGATGAGTGGCAGGGGTCTGCGCGCTGCTGCACCGGGGATCGCCGGGATCCTTGCTGCCTTATCCTGATACCAGTAAGCCACGCTGGCCAGATCCAATGTCAGTACATTATTGCTGCCATGGTCTATTGTAAACTTCAACGCTTTATTAAAATAAACAGGATCTGCCATATTGAATCTGTAAATATGTGTACGCCCCAGGAAGCCCATATTTTCATTTACCCTGGCATACCCGAAATAAGGAGTGGCATAAGGCTTTTGGGGAGCGCCCCATGACGTATTAAAATAGTCTTCTGTACCTGTACCATTCATTGCCGGTAAGGTGTCATTGTCAATAAACAGCATATCATCTCCTTCCCCGTACCAGTAAGGGGTAGGTGATTGTACATAATAGTTAACGCCTGCAAAATGCCCCCTGCCTTTAATATCAGCAATTATATAATTACCGGCGCCGGTTTTGTTGGGTTTGTTGGGTCCAAACATCCAGTGTTCATTTTCTATACTATCAGCGGAGGTCATCAGTTGCCTGTTATACCAGGCATGAAAACGGCCGGCATGTGCCGGTAGTTTTTTCATTGCCACATAATCGATATAGTAATAAAAGGTATTGATATTTTTATCCGTCTGATTTTCGATCTCTATACGGGCACCTTTGCTGAAAGGCATGGCGAAATAGCTTACCAGGCCCATTCCGTTTGCGGGGGTGGCAGCCAGCGGCGCCGATGTAAACAGATAGGATTCATTCCAGCCCTGCCCAAAAAAAGGTCCGATGGGTGATTCCACAGAAGGATAATCGTTGCCGTCCCAATACATTCTAAGGATCACATCATTACGGCTCAGTACATCAGGCTCAGGCCCCATTGTAAACCAGATATGATTAATGATGCCCGCCCCTTTTACCTGAAAGAGGGTCCGTTTTTCGCCGGGTTTAATTTGCTGTATATTATCATGATTGTCGCCCGACCGGTCGTAACTGCTGACCCGCCTGGATTGCAGGTGTTTTTTAATCCTGATGAGGTCTGTCATTTCCTGGGAAAAACCAGGTTTTGCAAACAATAACAGATTTAAAACAAAAAGAGCATATACGATCCGGCAAACCGAAAAACCCGTGTAATCCCGCTTCATGGCAACACCTCCCGGTTTATGTAACAGGTACCGGAATGTTATCAGCTGCTTAAGAAAAAAAAGATGCGTGCTCATTGTTCATTCCCCCATAAGCCGGGATCATTTCCCTTGTTTTTCCGCCATTCATTCCGCCAGCGGTGTATATCACCTGTATTGATTAATGGTTTTGGCTTGCGTCCTTCTTTATCAGGGATCGCGGCAACAGGTGCTGCTTCACTCTGATACCAGTAGGCCACACTGGCCAGATCCAGTGTTAGTACATTGTTGTGTCCATGTTCGATTGTGAACCGGAAGGAGCTGTTGAAAAAGAGCGGGTCATTAATATGAAAGCGATATAAGTGGGTCCTTCCCATCCAGCCGATCTCCTCATTCACCCTGGGATAACCATAATAAGCATTTGAGAACTTTGTTTTGGGACACCAGGCGGTATTAAAATAATCTTCTGTTCCGGTACCGTGTAATGTGGGCTCTTTAGCACCATCTATATAAATCATATCATCTCCTTCTCCATACCACATGGGTGTGGGTGATTGTACATAGTAGTTGACACCTACAAACTGTCCCTGTCCTTTTATATCAGCGATCACATAATTATCTTGTCCCGTTTTATTATATCCCGATTTGCCCAATATGCCCCATTCATTTTCGCCCTCTTCTTTTGAAGCCCCCATCAGCTGCCTGTTGTACCAGCTATGAAAGCGGCCGGTATGAGGCGGCAGTTTTTCCATAGCGGTATAATCTACGTAGTAATAGAAGGCATCAATATTCCGGCCGGACTGGTTTTCAATTTCGATACGGGCGCCCTTTTCAAAAGGCATATTAAAATAGGAAACCATTGCCCTGCCCTGTACGGCACTTGCCGAAAGCGGTAAAGCGTTATAATCATATGCTTCATTCCATCCCTGGCCAAAGAAGGGACCGATCGGCGCCGCTACGGACGGGTATTCCT
>DASVMC010000085.1:0-3423 GCA_036384555.1 Niabella sp.
ACTTATTCTTAAAAAACAAAAAGCGCCCGGTTTAACAGGACGCTTTTAAAAAGTTGTGCTGTCATTTATTTCAGGGTATTAAATTTATCAACATAATATTGATCTTTTAACTCCGATTGCAATGAACCAAAATTTTCCGGATCAGCAATGTGCTGTTTTGCCGCTTCGAAAAAATGATACTTTCCGGCGTTTGACAAGAACATGCTGCTGATGTATTTTACCTGTGCCGTTGTATAGCATTTATTCCGGAATGCTTTCTGCGCTGCATCGATCATTTTGTCGTCATTATCCATAGATGCCATATCCCGACGCAATCTCAGAAAATCATCTTCACCGGCGACGGATTTGCAGTTGCCGGAAACGGTCATTTTATTCTCTGTTTTATCAGCAGTTTCAGTGCCTGCATTCCTGCTCTTTTTCTTTTTTGCTGCTGAACCATCAGCATTCCCTTGCGGGATCGGCGGTTTTTCTTCTACTACAAATTGATTGCCATTAGCCGGTGCCGTTTTTACTGCATCTGTCTGCGGCTGTTCCTCCGGTGCCGTTCCTTCAACCGGCTGGTTATCTTCCGCCGCAGGAATTGTTATTTCAATCTGCTCGGGACTGCCCCCTGTACTCCGGTCTTCATAAAGCACAACAGTGCCTGTGCCTGAGGAGTGCTGCGAAACTTTTACCACGGCATTTTTACCCGTTTTAATAACTTTCGGCTGATCCGGTATGGCAACCTCTTTCTGTTGATTTGTTCCTTCTTTTGTATCCTGAACAGGGGTTGCTTCCGGTTGGGGCGCCTCCGTTTTTATCACGGGCTTTTCCTCCACCTTAGGCTGCTGCAGCAGGCTTGGGTCGTTGGTGGCCTTTGAAAGCACCTTGGTAAAATCACTCACATTACTGTTAGCGGTATCCACGGACTGGGGAGCGGGGGGTTGCTGTACGGGTGCCGTTGCCACCGGGGCTTGCGGCTGTGGCTGCTCGGGCTTTGGTTCCTGCCTGCGCTGTGGCCTGGGTTGAGGTGCCTCTGCTTTTGCCAGGGCGGCAGCTTCTTCCGCACTCAATGGTTTTTGTACTGCCATGGTTTGCAGGTCGAATAAAGACCATCCTTCCGCGCCAAAGTTTTTTATCAGATATCCCTTGTCCTTTGAATCGATATTAAACTTAAAGGTCATCTCGGGGTTCTTATTGTCCATAAAACCCACTATTAAACGATAGTTGCCGTCTTTCAGCTGCGGAAGAATAAGATAACCGGAGGAGTTCGCGTCTATTTTCTGCCCGTTTATACGAATGTAAAAAGGCTGGGCAGGTTCTGTCTGGAGGTAAACAAAGTATTTTGATTGAACAGTATATTGTGCAAAAGTTATAAAGCCAGTCAATAAGAAAAAAATAGCCAGTAAAAAACGCTTGTTCATGATGTTTGTATTAGTCTATCGAACAAAAATAAATGAAAAGTACCTTACTTAACAGTTCCGGCCGCTAAGTTAGTTATTTGCCCGGAAAAACGAAAAACATCGTGGCCTGCCTGTTCTTAGCACCTGTTTCCTGCTTCAGCGGTCTATTTGTGCTGTTTACCGGAAATCTGCTTACCGGTCAGCCGTTTGTTAATATGTTTGTAATTGCTATGTGCCAATACCATTCTTTTATCTGGCGAAGGGTTGCCCTGCTCCTGTTATCGTTGCCGGCAGTCATCGCTACCTGGGCCCAGGTTACCATATCCGGTACCGTAAAGGAAGCGGGAAACAGGCCTGTCATCGGGGCAAGCATTTCTCTTAAAGGCACCTATGACGGCACTATTACCGACTCCCTGGGATCTTTTCAATTCACAACTGCTGAAAAGGATACGCAAATACTTGAAGTGACGAATACCGGTTATAAGCCGGTAGTAAAAACACTGATCCTTAGAACTACGACCCCGGTTACCATAAATGTCATTTTAAAAGAGGCGCCCGATGAATTAAAAGCAGTAACGATAACCGCCGGTGCTTTTGCCGTTGATGACAAGAAAAGAGCGGTAACCGTTTTAAATTCTCTGGATGTGGCCACCATCGGAGGCGGTAATGCCGATATCAGTACTGCTATGAAAACGTTACCCGGCGCTCAACAGGTAGGTGAGCAGGAGGGATTGTTTGTACGTGGCGGCAGTGCGGAAGAAACCAAACAGTTTATTGATGGCACCCTGGTAAATAAACCCTACGGCACCAGCGTACCCGATATCGCCAGCCGCGGACGTTTTTCTCCTTTCCTGTTTAAAGGTATGGTGTTCAGCACAGGTGGCTATTCTGCCCTGTATGGCCAGGCGCTTTCTTCTGCTTTAATACTGGAATCAATTGATATGCCGGAAAGATCAGCTGCAACCCTTTCTGTATCTCCTATCCTTTTAGGCGGCGGTATTCAGCAATTGTCAAAAAACAAAAAATTCTCCTGGGGCGCGGATTATAATTACACCAACCTGGTCGCTTATTTTAACCTGGTAAAGCAAACGCCCGACTATTTTAAAATGCCGGTTTTTCATAGTGGTGATGCTAACTTTCGCATTAAAACCAAAGGAGGCATCATTAAATATTATACTACTTTTGATCATAGCGAACTGGGCCTAAGACGACAGGATGTTGACAGCCTGGCTCTAAAAGATGCTTTCCGGCTCAGGAACAATAACTGGTACAATAACCTTAGCTGGCGGGAGAACCTGGGAAACGGATGGAAAATGAATCTGGGAGCCGGTTTTAGTACCAATGGAGACAACCTGGCCCAACAACTACAAGATGCTCAGAACAGACCGGTCTACCCTTATAATGCTATCTGGTCTTACAATAAAAATTTTGTACTACACAGGGATGAAAACCTGTCTCAGCTAAGAGGCGTATTTGAAAAGCGGCTGTTTGGCATCAGCACACTACGTTTTGGGGCGGAATATATGTACAATACTTACCGGTTCGATTATAATGATACCCTGCACGTCAACCTGAAAGACCATTATACAGCCCTGTTTGCTGAAACAGATGTGTACCTGACAAATCACCTTGCCGCAAAAATAGGAGGCCGGCTGGAACAATCGTCAGTGATCAATACATCCAATTTTGCGCCGCGTGCCGCACTGGCTTACAAGCTGGGCACAGACGGACAGATTTCTGCAGCCTACGGCATCTTTTATCAGCGGCCGGAATATGCACAACTGACTTATACCACGCAGCTGGGATACCAACGCGCTGATCATTACATCCTGAATTACCAGAAAATGACCAATGGCCGTATTTTCCGTATTGAAACTTTTTACAAGGTATACAGGGATCTTATCAAGTCATACCCTGTCAGCCTTGCGTATAATTTTTATGATAATGCAGGCTCCGGTTACGCCAAAGGTGCCGAGCTTTTCTGGCGGGATAAGCAAACATTTAAAGACATCGATTACTGGATCAGCTACTCCTACCTGGA
>DASVMC010000086.1:0-3480 GCA_036384555.1 Niabella sp.
GCAGGCAAATGCCAGCGCAGGCTTTAGCAAAACTTCCGGTACCCAGAACACGCCCGGCCAGGTGTACCAGGCCTATCTCAGCTCCAGTTGGCAGGTAGACATCTGGGGGCGGCTGAAGAGTACTAAGCGCGCAGTCCTGGCCAGTCTTTTACAAAGTGCCGCCTATAAAAGGGCTGTACAAACACAGCTTGTAGCCAATATTGCTACCAGCTACTATGCATTAATGGCCTATGATGCAGAATTGGCCCTTACCCGTCAAACAGTAGCAAACAGGAAGGAGGATGTAAAAACGATGCAGCTTTTAAAAGACGGCGACGTGGTCACCGGCGCGGCTGTTGTACAGAGCGCTGCCAACCAATACTCGGTAGAAGTAACCATACCCGACATTCAACAAAACATACGACAGACAGAAAATAACCTTTGCTATTTAATTGGCCGCACGCCCGGCCCGGTAGAAAGGGACAGTCTTTCCAATGAACCCATCCCCACCAACCTGGCAACCGGCGTACCTGCACAATTGCTGGCCAACCGTCCTGATGTACAGGAAGCAGAATATCAGTTGCGCAACGCTTTTGAAATGGTCAATGTGGCGCGTACTTATTTCTATCCTTCATTGAATATAACAGGAGAAGCGGGCCTGTATAATACAGGTATAAAGAATTTCTTCAATGCATCCTCTTTCTTTGCAAATATTGTTGGCGGACTTACCCAGCCCATCTTTAACAACGGGCTCAATAAGCAACGGTTAGCTGTAGCAAAGGCGCAACAGGAAGAATACGCGGCCGATTTTCAAAAGGCACTCTTGAATGCAGGGATGGAAGTGTCCAACGCACTGTATCAGTACCAGGCAGCAGCAGATAAAAAAGTATCGCGGCAACTGCAACTGGAAAACCTGGAAAAAGCCGTTTCCTTCACCAAGCAATTATTAAAATACTCCAATAAAGCCAACTATACGGATGTGCTTACTTCCGAGCAAAGCCTCCTGGCTGCACAGCTCAACAGCATCAATGACAAGCTGGAACAATTACAGGCAGTAGTAGCTTTATATGCAGGTTTAGGTGGCGGATGGAACTAATGTATCAGCTTCATTACCCAATCATTCAGCTATTTTATCCAACAGGAAGAAAATATCATCCTTTTTTTAGAATATTATAGTCTAAAAAAAAATGTATGCGTACGCTATCTCTTACCATTGCGGTACTGCTCTTTGCCGGTGCTGCGGGCTCCTTTGTTCATTCCGATCAATGGCAGTCTAAATATATCAGGACCGGTAAAAAAGGGCATATACAATATATTCCCGATGCACAGGGAAATACCATACCTGATTTCAGCCGCGTAGGCTACCGGACCGGAAACGTACCGATTCCGGATATAACAGTTGTACAGACGATCCATCCCGGCCCGGACGCAGAAAAAGCAATTCAGAATGCTATTGATGCATTGGCCCGGGAAACGCCGGATAAAAATGGTTTCCGGGGCGCTATCCTGCTAAAGAAAGGCATTTATCCCATACACAACAGCATTAAGATCAATGTCAGCGGAATCGTATTAAAAGGAGAAGGAAACGAAACCCAGCTGGTTGCTGAAGGAACGGACAGGCGTGCCCTGATTGAAGTATCCGGTACAGGGGATGTTCAGGAGATCAAAGGAACCCGTACGGCTGTTACAGATGCATATGTGCCGGTGGGCGCCACTGCTATCAGGGTAGCATCCGCAGCTGCCTTTAAACCCGGGGATCCGGTGATCATCCACTGGGCTGCCAAACAGGAATGGATCAACGATCTCAAAATGAATCAGATCATTGAACGGCCAGGCACCAAACAATGGCAGACCAAAGAATATGATTTCAGGTTTCAGCGAACCATTACCCGTATTGACGGAAATACACTTTTCATAGACAATCCTGTAGTGATGGCCATGGAACCAAGGTACAATACAGCAACAATTTACAAATACAATTTTCCGGGCAGGATCTCCAATGTTGGTGTGGAATATTTGAGCTGCGCATCGGCATATACTTCAGACACGGCAGAGAACCACTCCTGGGATGCCGTTGCGTTCAACCGGATTGAGAACGGGTGGGTAAGAAATGTTGCTGCCAGATATTTTGCCTATTCCTGTGTAAACCTGGGCGCTTTATCCAGGAATATTTCCGTGCTCAGCTGCGTATGCTCTGAACACAAATCGGTAATCACCGGCGGACGTCGCTATTCTTTTAACAACAGCGGTCAGCTGAATCTTTTTATGAACTGTACTGCCAGGGACGGACGTCATGATTATGTAACCGGAGCAAGAGTATGCGGACCCAATGTTTTTTATAATTGCAGGGCATCCCGCACCCATGCTGATATAGGTCCGCATCATCGCTGGGCCATGGGCACGTTATACGACAACATCAATACGGACGGAGCAATCAATATCCAGGACCGGGGGAATTGGGGCAGCGGGCATGGATGGTCCGGCGTTAACCAGGTCTTGTGGAACTGCAGGGCAAAAAGCGCCACTGTACAAAGCCCCTGGGTATCCGGGAAAAATTACTGTATCGGGCTTACAGGACAAAAAACACCCGGAAGACTCGCCGGAAGACCTGATGGTGAATGGGACGGTCAGGATAAAAAAGGCCTCGAACCCGCCTCTTTATACCTGGCGCAGTTACAAGCAAGACAACTGGAAGAAAAATAGCAACCGCCTACCGGCAGGCAAGGGCGTATCTCAAAACTGGCAAGAACTGTTCACAATTCCAGACAATGGGCGGCCATATGCTGTTCCTGAACATTTTGCCCAACCGCATCCTCCTTCTGACCGGTACATCCGCCGTCAGCAACTCCCTGTATAATTGTGCTGAACCAGAAATGTGAAAAAGTACTTATTTTGCTGATAAGAATTCATTAACACATCTATATGCACAGCATACTACCTTTTTTACTGGCTATGGTGGCTGCCGTTGTTCTCCTGGAAATGCTGGCGACAAAGCTCAGGATCGCTTACCCCATCCTGCTGGTAGTGGCGGGGTTGCTGCTCAGTTTTATTCCAGGACTGCCGGCAGTAAGGATCCATCCCGATCTGATCTTTTTCATTTTTCTTCCCCCGCTCCTCTTTGAAGCCACCTGGGCGGTCTCGTTTAAGGAGATGAAAAAATGGTGGCGCATCATTGGAAGTTTCGCTTTCCTGGTCGTTTTCTTTACAGCACTTTCGGTGGCCGTCATTACCAATTATTTCATACCGGGTTTTACATTGGCAATTGGCTTTTTGCTGGGCGGAATCGTTTCGCCGCCTGATGCAGTAAGTACCAGTGCCATTATGAAATTCGTTAAGGTACCCAAAGCCACATCTGCAGTCCTGGAAGGAGAAAGTTTGCTTAATGATGCTTCTTCCCTGATCATCGTTCGTTTTGCCTGGATTGCCGTAGGTTCGGGCCAGCTCATCTGGCAGGAGGCTGCCTTAAGCTTTGTCTGGATGGTCATCGGCGGGGTTGGCATC
>DASVMC010000087.1:0-3358 GCA_036384555.1 Niabella sp.
AGATCCGGAATACCTCTGCCGGTATAAATTAAAGAAACGACTGCAAATAATTATCACATTCGTTTTGTTTATTTCAGATTTATTAAGATGATTGACAGATACAGAAAAGCGATTCAATCTTTTCGAAAAGGCCTTCCAATAGCAAACTGTCAGGCTTCATCAGGCCAGTTGTTCTTATATGCGGAGTCGTTCAGTTTGATCTCCTTTGCGCTCAATTGCAGAGTAATCTGCATCGGGAATTCACTATCATGATTGTACTCTTCATGATAATCAACACAATGAGCGTCTGAGAATTTCAATACCTTTAGTTTGCTCATATTGTCCCTGCGGTAAAAAGTGATCTGGCCGCTTTTTGTTTGTGTGGTACTCACCATCCAGTCAAACAGGTTCGTGCTACCGGTACTTTCAATCGTAATATCAATCAGCCCGCCCATTGGAATAGAGGTAGGCCGGTTGGTCCGGTCAGTTTCCTGGGAAAACCGGAACTTGCAATGAAGTACAGTGGATTCTTCCCCGTCCGCTGAAAATTTTGCTAAGAATGACATAGATTAATTATTTAATAACCCGACCCTTCCGGATCGGGTTATGATTCAATTAAGATCTTGAACTTATTGCAATTCAGGTTAAACTGCCCACTGGTTTACATGAGAAGCGTTACCCATAGAAATTTCCTTAGCAGAAATCGTAAACGTTTCTGTAATCGGATTTTCGCTGGTAGAGCTAAAGTTTTCCCTGTAATCCACCAGGTATCCTTCTTTAAAATTCAATTCCTTCATTGTAGCATCAGAATCTCTTTTGGTAAAAGTGATCTTGCCATCTTTTCTTTCAAAATTGTTGCACATCCATTCGAAGAATTTGGTATCTCCTGTAGATTCTACTGTAATGTGAATTTTACCGCCGCGGGTAATTGTAGATGGACGGCCTGTCGCATCTGTTTCCTGTTTTAAAGCATAGCTGATGTCAATTACATTGTTTTTGTGACCAGCTACCTCTAATTGTGCTTTAAATGACATAATTGTACATTTTAGGTTAAAAAAAAATAAAAAGTATAAAAACTATAAATAAAAAACTGGGTTGTTACAGTCAATACACCACCTGTCCATTGCACGCTGTATGCTGGCTTTAGTCCTTATGTTAGCCCCACAAAATCATTCATTGAGTTACTTTCCTTCCTGCTCGTATTTCGACATCCACTCAACACCATCCGGATCATCGCCCTTCTGTCCTTCCAGCTTAATAAGGAATGTTTTTGCCGGGAAGTAAGGTTTTAAATGTATATCTAAATGAATCCTGTCTTTCTGAACGGGATCCTGTTCAAATCTTTTAATAGTGAAATTTTCAATAAGCTTGCTTGGCCCCGTAATGCCATCCAGAAACTTTACGATCTGCGAGTTTAATTCCTTTCTTGTATTTGCATTAAAATTCTCAAACGCACGCCTGTTCAGGAAATCCATCATCACCTTGGCCACATAGTCAAACACCCTCACCACCGAATAGGTCTGTAAACCAATGTTATCGCCGTTAAACAGCGTCTTGGCTGAAAAAGCCATTACTTTTCCATACTCTTTGGCCATCGGGATCAGGCCCAATTTTTCCAGGCCGGCTATTTCACTTTTTTTCAGGTCAAATTTCACCCCGTCCACTTCATTCATAGTGCCGTATTTTTTACCGGCGGTAACCTGAGACATTAAGGTGTAGTAGACCTTGCCGGCTAAAGAACTTGATGGCGGTACATACAGGTGGTCCTCCTCTCCAACGGCATCTGCTTTTCCGCGGCCAACCAGCCAATTGCAGGCCATCATCACATTTGAGCGGTAGGGATCGCCCCCGGTCAGGTTTGCTGCTTCAAACAGCTCCATCACATCATCCGGTGTATCCAGATTCTCAAAATCTGTCACCAGCATTACTTTATTATCATGCGCGATCTTGGCCCATTTTTCAACCACTTTATTAGAGCCTAAGTAACCAGGCAATACGAGTATACTATAGTTATTGCGAAGATCAAGCCGGTCATAATTATTGACCAGTTCAGCCTGAATATGATCAATGAAGCGGGTATTATCCAGATCTTTCAGCTGATCCAGTTCCGCATTCATAACCGAAACATTCTTTACTTTCTGGCTTTCCGTATTTTTATAGAACAACGCAACAGAGCGGTAAGAACGTTCCAATTCCCTGGTCCGATCCAGCGATTTCTTCAGGTTTGATTTTAATGTGGTGTCGGCAATTCCTGCTTGTTTATCGCACTCATTGACCATTTCACTCAGATCATCTGTTTTGCCCAATACATCGATCCACCAGCTCAGGGTCTTTTTTAATTCATTGCGCTCTTCTTTTTTGGAAGTTTCTTCCAGAAAGATCTTCTTTCTTGCTTTCCGCTCGGGGTTCAGATTCTGAACATTATCAATTGCTGATTCCAGCAGATCAAAACCACCCAGGCGGGCAAGCGCATCCAGGTGCGTCTCCAGCGATTTTAGATCTTTTATTTCAGGTTGTTTGAACTCCTTCTGAACACTTTGTTCCTCCTGAGCAGGGTTATTTTGAGCAGTTGCCATATTTTATCGTTCAAATAGATTAAATCAGTTATTTAGAATTATCCAGTTCCTGAATCAGAACCTTTAATGCTGCCAGCAGGTTTTCTTTGGTCTCTTTATCAGCCAGCGCCTGCTTTAACAGCTTATTGGTTTTTAATTGCTTTACAATCTTTTGGTATTGTTTCCGCTTCATATCCAGTTCACTTAAATAAGTACTCTGATGGGTGATGCCGTTTGCACCAAAATCCTGGAGACCTTTAAAATGAAGCTCTTCCCGCTTGGTAGCACCCTCTTCTGTTTCAAAATCCATGGATACAGAAGGAGAGAAATGCGCAAAAACGGCTTCTACGCTCGTAAGCCCCTGCACAATCTCAGGTTTAACAGGCGGGAGATCCGTTAATTTTTCAGCTAATAAAACACGATTTTGTGGTATATCCGCAAAGGCTTCAAAGGCATCCGTTTTCACTTCTGTACCACCGATACCATAAGGTTCTAAAGGCATAGCTTTTAACTTTTATTGGTCTGAATGTAATAATCTATTTTAAGAAGGCTCTCAGAATATTCATTAAGTTATAGCTTTTATTAGCATTTTTCTGAGTTAGCTCTTCTCAAAAATAGGGATTAATTCCTAAATAAATTTAAAAATAAAAATAATTCAATAATAATTTATCATTAACAAAATTGCCTGTATCTCCTCCTTTTCAACTCTCTAGGAAGCAAAGTTTAGGCCAGAATTTCAGGTTCCGTTCTCCCATACAAGCTCCTCATTTTCTACCTTTAATAAGACCTTTGACCCTGGTAAAAGCTCACCAGAGATAATTTTT
>DASVMC010000088.1:0-6177 GCA_036384555.1 Niabella sp.
ATTGACCACCTGCGTAAAAATGTTTTTAACCCTTCCAATACGGATTTTTTACTGAACTATTTTCAATCAGCAGCCACTACGCCGCAGGAAATGGCCGAATACAGGGAGCTGCATAATTTATTGGATAATGCGGTGGAGGCACTTCCGGGAAAGATAAAAGAAGTATTCGTTCTTAGCCGCTATAAAGGGCTCACGCATGAGCAAATTGCCATAGAGCTTGGTATCTCGGTGGTTTCATCAAAAACCTATATCGTAAGAGCCCTTCAAATGATCCGGAAATTTATGTACAGCCATTCCGACAGGCAGCTGATATGGGTGGCCTTCATCATTTTACTGCAACGTTAAAAAAAAAAAATAATTTTTTTTGTCTTACCCCTTCGTCATTTTACGTCATTATAAGTGACGTATGATCGATTCAAATTTAGAAGAGCTGCTGCAAAAGTTCGCGGCGGGGAAAATAAACCCGGCAGAACTGGCAGTACTACAGCGCCTGATGATGGATGATGCCGCCGTGGAGGTGGTTGCCGCTTTTGTAGAAAAGGCGTATCAGGACCCGTCTTTGGCCATCCATAACGAATTAGACAAACAGGAGGCTCTCCAGGCAATAAAAAGCCGTTTGAAACTGCCTCCGGAAAAGGCAGTACTTCCTTTTAGAAGAAAGCGCAGGATTTATACCTGGTTGCGTACGGCGGCGGCTGTGTTCATACTGGCAGGGATAGTGGCGTACTTCTTTTTTCAACCCAAACACGCAGCAAACAATACAACAATCGCTGAGGGTTCAAAAGATATTCGTGCACCGCAAACCAACCGGGCTACCGTTACCATGGCAGACGGCACCGTGATGTACCTGGACAGCGCCGGTAACGGGCAGCTGGCTACACAGGCCGCTACCCGGCTGGTAAAAGTAGCAAATGGCGTCATTGCCTATGAAATGTCTGCGCAAAAAACACAACCAGCCGCACCTGCGTATAATACGATCAACAATCCGAGAGGCAGCAGGGTGATCAATATTATACTCAGCGACGGATCAAAAGTATGGTTAAATGCAGGCAGCTCCATCACCTACCCGGTAGTGTTTACAAAGGATGAAAGACGGGTACAGCTGAATGGGGAAGGGTATTTTGAGGTAACCAGAAACGAACATAAAAAATTCATTGTAACCTCGGCCAATACGGTTACAGAAGTATTGGGTACCCACTTTAATATTAATGCCTATGAAGATGAGCGTGCTGTAAAAATAACGCTTTTAGAAGGCCGGGTAGTTGTAGGTGTTACCGGCGTTGCAGAAAAAACAACGCTGGCACCCGATATGCAGGCCCGGGTTGCTGCTCAGGTGCTGCGTACTGTAAAAGAGGTGGACGTAAGCTCAGAGACCGCCTGGAAAGATGGATATTTTTCGTTTCATCATGCCGATATGCAGGAGGTTATGCGCCAGATAGCCCGGTGGTATGATTTAACGGTTGAATACAGAGGCGCCATTCCTAACAGGGAATTTGAGGGAGAAATGCAACAGGACCTGATGCTGTCACAGGCCTTGAAAATACTGGAAAAAAATAAAGTCAATTTTAAAACGGAAGGGAAAAAAATTATCATTATGCCATAAGACAGAATCAGGAATCCGCTGGAGGTTGTTTAAAGAGTATTAAGATGATCAAAAAGCTGCCCCCGAAATTTCGGTACAGATTGCCCCCGGGGGCATTTGCAGCACAACCGGTCATCAACAGCATTTTAGACAGCCCGAACGCAATAAGATCAGGTAAACGATTATTCTCATCAAAACACTGCAATTATGCAATTACTTAGTTTTTGTAAACTTAAATTATTACATCAAACGAATCTTGCTATGAAACTGACAGCTTACATGCTTACAGTTCTTTTTTTTCAGGCTTCAGCCACCGGTAGTGCTCAAAATATTACGATTACCGGAACCGATCTGCCGGTGAAAAAAGTATTCTCCTTAATAAAAAACCAAACAGGATACGTATTTTTTTATGATGCCGGCTTATTAAAAAAAGCGCATCCGGTAACGCTTAAATTAGCCAATGCGCCCCTGGGGGTTGTTATGGAAGATGTGTGTAAAACACAGCCTTTTACATGGGTGCTTGAGAACAAAACGATTACTTTGGTGGAGCGGCCACTGGCAGCACCTGCTAAAGAGCCGCTGAAACCGTTGCCGGCTGCAGCCTGGCCGGTAAAGGGAACCGTAAAAGATGCTGACGGGAACCCGCTGCATGGTGTTTCGGTTACTGTAAAAGGCAGCACCAGGGGTGTTTCCACCAACAGTGCAGGCGAGTTTTCAGTGGAAGCCATTTCGGAAAACAGTGAGCTGGTCTTTTCTATGGTGGGGTATATGTCGCAAACGGTGCCGGTAAAAGGGCGTAGTAGTATACACGTCGTCCTTACGCTTAATGAAAACAAAGCAGATGAGGTAGTGGTGGTAGCATATGGTACTGCAAAAAAAGGTGCCTATACCGGGGCCGCCGCTCAGATCAATGCAGATAAGTTTGAAGAACGCCCCCTCACCAATATCACCAGCGCGCTTCTGGGAGAAGTATCTGGTGTACAGGTTTCCACAGCAAACGGACAACCGGGCGCTGAACCGAATATTTATATAAGAGGCATTGGTACTATTTCATCAAGTGTCAGTTCCTCCCCGCTTATCGTGTTGAACGGGATGCCTTATGACAATCCTATCAACACCATCAACCCGAATGATATTGAAAGTTTAACCGTACTAAAAGATGCTTCTTCGGCAGCACTATATGGCGCACGGGCTGCCAACGGCGTCATTCTTATTCAGACAAAAGGAGGAAAAGTGAATCACCAGGTTGTTAATTTTAAACTGAACCAGGGATTTACGGCTCCCCAGACAAATGATTATAAAAAGGTAGGTGTGGCGGATTATTTATTAGTGAACTGGGAAAGCACCCGCAATTTGCTGATCAAAAATGGGATGCAGCCCGATGCCGCCGCCTTATCATCAGCAAAGAACCTGATCACCAACAACCTGAAATATAACCCGTTTAATGTTCCGGATGATCAGGTTGTGGATGCTAACGGAAAGCTGAACCCCAACGCGCAATTTATGTGGGGGGATGATATGGATTGGATGGATGCGATTCAACGCCTGGGAATGCGCACAGATGCAGGTGTAAGTGTTGGCGGGGGTAACAATAAGTCGGACTATTACCTTTCCGCCGGTTACCTGTCTGAAAGAGGATATGTGATCGGCTCTGAATTTGATCGTTATACGATAAACGGGAACATCAATTCTAAGATCACGTCCTTTTTAAAGATTGGCGGAACTTTTAATGGTACCTTAAGTAAAATGGCCGGGCAGCAGAATGAAAGTTCAGGTAATAACAGCAACCCCTTCCGTTTTGTACGGTATATAGGCCCCATTTATCCTATTCACATTCATGATCCCGTTACAAAAGACTATGTACTGAACGCCAACGGGGACCGCATTTATGATTTTGGAACAGGCTACCCGATTTCAACAACATTGAATGCGCCATCCCGCGATTATGTGGGTGGTGTTAACCCCGCGCTTGAATTACAGAATATTTATGACGGATATAAACGGAATTTGCTGAACGCTAAAGTATATTCGGAATTCCAGATCCTGGACGGGCTTAAGTTTACGATGAACGGGGCTGTAAGCGCAGATGCCCGTTTAAATTCATCTGCTTCGGTTGTATACCCGGAAAAGCAGAATAGCGGTAGCGCCACTAAGTCCAATTCTTTTACCACTACATGGACCTTCAACCAGCTGCTCTCCTATACTAAAAAATGGGGTAAGCATCACATTGATGTACTGATGGGGCATGAGAGCTATGATTATGAGTATAATTATCTGCTGGCGCAAATGTCGGGACAGAAATTTATCGATGACAATTATGAGCTGCCCAACTATTCTGTGCCGGGTGATGAGAATTCCAGAACCGATAAATACCATACAGAAGGGTATCTCTCCCGGGTGAACTACGATTTTAACAATCGCTATTTTGTGTCTGCATCCATTCGCCGGGATGGAACATCCCGGTTTTATAAGGATTACCGGTGGGGTACCTTTTATTCGATAGGCGCGGGCTGGCGCCTGGACCAGGAGCCGTTTATAAAGGAACTGGCTTTCATTAACCTGCTGAAATTGCGCGCTTCTTACGGCGGAGTGGGGAATGATGATATAGGCACTTATTACGCCTGGCAGGCATCTTACGAACAGGCTACCAACGGCCTGGAGGCGGGATATATCCGGGATCGGGTATTGAACAGCCAGTCTTTGCAATGGGAGGTTTCGCACAGCAGCGATTTTGCACTTGAATTCGGGCTGTTTGAGAACCGTTTATCCGGTTCTGTGGAATATTTTAACCGCCAGTCGAGCAATCTTTTGTTTAAAGTTCCGAAAGCCCCTGATGCGGGAATCACCTATGCCTATCAAAATGCAGGAAGCATGTACAACCGTGGGGTGGAGCTGACCATTAATGGTCAACCTGTAAGGATCAAAGACTTTGTATGGAGCCTTGGTTTTAATACTACTTACCTGAAAAATAAAATAACCTCCCTGCCGATTGAACCCTATAACGAGAGTGTGCACAGAATAGAACAGGGCCACTCCCGGTATGAATTTTATCTGAGACAGTGGGCGGGGGTTGATCCTGCTACCGGAAGCAGCATTTATATTCCTGCTGAAGACGTACTGAATGCCTACTTGAATGAACCGGATCCTGCTAAACGATCCGGATCAATCGTAAACGTAAACGGAAAATATTATACCACGAAAGTGGCAGAAGCATTGTACGACTGGTCCGGGGTGTCCATGCCTACTTTTTCAGGTGGTATCAATACCGGTTTTTCCTGGAAGGGCTTATCGCTGACCTTATTGTTTAATTATCAGCTGGGAGGTAAAATGTATGATATAGGCTACAGCAATTTAATGACCGGCCCTTCGGGCTCAGCGCTTCTGGGCTCTACAAGGCACGTGGATATTTTAAACCGTTGGCAACAACCGGGAGACATTACTAATGTACCCCGCCTTGAAGATTTTTCAGATCCTGATCTAAATGCAGGCACTTCTACCCGGTGGTTATTAAGCTCTGATATGTTAGAGCTGGCTAATATCACATTAGGGTATGAAGTTCCTAAAAGAATAGTGAATAAATATAAAGTGCAGGGCCTTCGGATTTATGCTTCTGCTGACAATGCCTTCCTGGCTACAAAGCGCCAGGGTGTATATCCCCGCCGGAATATTTTTTCAGGCTATAGCAGCAATGTGGATGTGTATCTGCCATCAAGGGTATTTACATTAGGATTAAATCTAACTTTTTAAATTATTTGGAAAATGAATAACAGGTATCGGTTCTTATTGATAATAGCTTTGTTGGGTATAGCCCTGGGTGGATGCAAAAAGAATTTTCTCGAAACCCAGTCGACAGAAACGGTAGATGAGGAGGTGATCTTTAAGAATACGGAAACAGCCATGGCAGCTGTAAATGGCTTACATAAACTGATGTGGACAGGAGACCTGTCAACTACTGCCTTTTATGGCGGATATGATATGCTGATGATCTGGTACGAGGTAATGGGGGAAGATCTGGTATATACTTACTCCAATGCACAGTTTCAAACGCAGGCGCAGTGGGCAACACATCGTAAACCTACCGTTGGTAGTGTGGAGCATTTCTATCGGCTGCTTCAATATTTTGTATCCAATGCCAATATGATTATTGACCGCGCAGACAATCTTGAAGGCACACAGAATGAGAAAAACAATATCAAGGGGCAGGCGCTGTTCTACAGGGCTTTCGGATATTTCACAATGGTGCAGATGTATGGAGAGCGGTATCGCCCCGGCGCTGATAATACCCAACTGGGTGTTGTATTGCGCAACGATAATTCTACTGAACCCAGGGCAAGGGCTACTGTTGAAGAGGTATATCAGCAGGTGAACAATGATTTGGATGAGGCCATTCAGCTATTGGATGCCACTTCTGTTCAAAGACCTAATAAATCGCATATCAATGTACACGTGGCACGCGGTCTGAAGGCACGTGTATTGCTGACACAGGGAAAGTGGCTGGAGGCCGCACAAATGGCTAAACTTGTTGTAGAGCAATCCGGCGCACAGTTACAGGCAGATACCTATACTACTGCTAATAACAGGTTTAGTGATCAGGC
>DASVMC010000089.1:0-4687 GCA_036384555.1 Niabella sp.
ACAGCGGGGCCTATCTCATTATTGAACATACCGAAGCTTTACATGTAATTGATGTGAACAGTGGGTATAAAAATGTAGGGAATAACCAGGAGCAGAATGCTTTGGCCACTAACCTGGAGGCTGCTGAAGAAATTTCGAGACAATTACGTTTAAGAGATATTGGGGGGATTATAGTGGTGGATTTTATTGACATGAAACAGGCCGAGAACAAGAGAGCGCTTTATGAAAAAATGGAAGAGTTCATGAAGACAGACCGGGCCCGTCATTCTGTTCTGCCTATTTCTAAATTCGGATTAATGCAGATTACGCGTCAGCGTATGCGTCCGGAGGTCAATATCAACACGCAGGAAATATGCCCAACCTGTAATGGTACCGGAAAAATAGGATCTTCATTGATCCTGGAAGATGAGATAGAGAAGAACCTGAATTATCTGATCACCCATAAACATACCGATTTAAAACTGGTGGTAAACCCCATTATGTATGCTTATCTTACCAGGGGATGGTGGTTTAACAGCAAACTTGCTAAATGGAACAAAAAATTCGGCCAGAAAATAAAGCTGGAATCAAACAGTTCCTACCAGCTGATCGAATACCATTTTTTTAATAAGGAAGACGAGGAAATAAAAATGTAATCCTCAGTTTTTGTTTATAAGAAAATAAAAAGGCTTCAACCGCGATCTGTTGATGGCGTTGACAATAATTTTTCTTTTACCTGTAATACGATTGCGTCTTACTAATTCATGCGCTTTACAAAAAGCAGTATCATTATCTACGGATGCAACGATCTTGTGAACAAGCTGCATCTCTTGTTTTAGGTACTCTTTGGTGAGACTTTCTTCCTTCAAAAGAAAAATAATATCACGGCTATAATCATTCATTGTGCGCTCTGCCTGAAAAATGTGATTTTCACAATTCTAAAAATACTATTTTTTCAAAAAAAACACAACTAATATTTTCTTAACTTTTGGCCGAATTTATACAATTAAACGGTCGGAATGCCGGAGCGTAAAAAAAGGAATATATTAGTAGCACCGCTAGACTGGGGTTTAGGCCATACAACCCGTTGCATTCCAGTAATCTGTGAACTTCTAAAGCAGGGAAGCACTGTTTGGGCTGCCGGTAATGAGGTGCAATTAAAATTGTTGCAACAGGAGTTTCCTGATATTGAGTACCTCCATCTGGAGGGCTATAATGTGCACTATTCCACTAGGCAAGACCATTTAGTGCGCACTTTGATACGTCAAACCCCTGCCATTTTACAGGCAATAAGAAAGGAACGGGAATGGCTGAAAAAGAGCGTACAGCAGCATTCTATAGATGGTATTATCAGCGACAACCGTTTTGGATTAAGCGTTGACGGTCTTCCCGCCGTTTTTATAACCCATCAGCTCCGGGTAAAAAACCCTTTGGGGGCAATTCCTGAGAGAATTACACAAAGGATCAATTACAGGTGGATTAACCGGTTTTCCCGCTGCTGGATCCCTGATGATGAAGCATATCCCGGACTGGCCGGTACGCTTTCGCATCCATTGAAAATGCCATCGGTTCCCTGTTCCTATATCGGCCTGCTTTCAAGAATGCGTCCTGCTGAATGTGAAAAGGAAAACCATGTATTGGTGCTGTTATCAGGGCCTGAACCTCAGCGATCCGCATTAGAGGCCATCATTTTTAAACAGCTTCCGTTATCGGATCAGTCTTTTGTAGTTGTACGTGGTTTACCAGACGGCTGCGGCCCGGCGCTTCCAGTTGTTCCCAATGCAGTAGTCTATGACCATCTTCCCGCAAATGTATTGAACAGGCTGCTCTGCAGCGCATCCGTTGTTATATGCAGAAGCGGGTATAGTTCAATAATGGATATCGGTGCAACAGGTGCAAAAGCTATATTGGTACCCACACCCGGGCAAACAGAGCAGGAATATCTTGCAGCACTACTGCATCAGTCAAGAAAGGCGGTCATAAGCACACAGGATCAATTTGACCTTACAGCGGCTTTGACCAAAGTAAAAACAGGCGATTACAGGATCAATAGTCCGGCAAACGGACAACTGTTAACGAATGCGGTTGCCGCATTCCTGGAAGACTGTGAAAAGGGCTAATGCTCATCTTTGGGAAAAAATACAGCTTCGAGGGATTTTGGAGCCGTTTCAAAATTACTCCAGTCATCCGTATCAATGGCCAGCACCGCAATGCCCGATGTGGGAATATTGTCAATTGCAGCGTGCGTAAGATCATTTATAAAATTGGTAACACCCGGGTTATGCCCAATGATTGCCAGCGTATGAATGTGCTCATGCTGATGCAGCCAGTAAATGGTTTCTGAAATGGCCAGGACGTCGCCCAGATAAAGGCTTTCAAAATAGCGGACATTGTTTGCTGCAATTCCGAATACTTCGGCAAAATGCCGGGTTGTTTGCAGGGTCCTTTCCGAGTTGCTGGAAAAAATTTTATCAATAGTATACCCTTTAGACCTCAGCTTCGTTGCCATTTGAAGCGCATTTCTGTGACCTCTTTCCGTCAGTTTGCGTTCAATGTCTTTGTCTGAGCCCTGTTCGGCTTTTGCGTGGCGGATAATGATCAATCTTTTCATAAAATAAATGGTTGATGGTTCTGTAATCGGTCCGATCCCGGATGTTCTGCAAGTTTAAATCATTAAACCGGTACTTGTATATTTTCCTGAAAGTGTTGATCTGAAAGTTTAAACAAGCATTTGCTATTGTTACAATCTGGAAATCAGGGTGGAAAAGTTCCCTGGAAATTTATTGTGTTCTTTAAACATAATAAAATTTGTTTTTTGTTAATGAAATGTTATCTTACATCTTGTAACGAATGTTTTAACCCCATTTCTAAATTTAAAATTGCTGTATGAAAAGAACGAGGGCTTCAGTATTGCTTTTACTGCTTTTCTGTTTTGGCATTGCTTTAAACGGCTTTAGCCAGGGCAAAATGATTACCGGAACCGTTATCGATGATAAAGGGAATCCGGTAACAAATGTTTCTGTTATTGTGAAGGGAAGTACTTCCGGTACTTCCACTAATGAAGAGGGAAAATTTTCAATTGCTGCCAAACAGGGTGATGTCCTTGAATTGAGCAGCGTAGGATTTAAGGCCACTACTTTTAAGGTGGGTGCAGAGGCGGATGTGTCCATTACTATGGTATCAGATGTATCTAATCTGACGGATGTGGTGGTAATTGGTTATGGAACGGCCCGGAAAAAGGATTTGACCGGCTCTGTAGCTGTGGTGGACATGAAGGATCTGAAGCAGCAGCCAGCTGCCAGTCCGATCGAAGCCTTACAGGGCAAGGCCGCAGGGGTTCAGGTTGTAAATGACGGGTCGCCGGGTGCCACCCCACAGATCCGGATCCGTGGTTTTAGTACGATTAATAACAATGATCCCTTATACATTATTGACGGGATGCCTTACCAGGGAAAACTAAGCTGGCTGAATTCAAATGATATTGAAAGCATGCAGGTATTAAAAGATGCCTCTGCTGCTTCTATTTATGGTTCCCGCGCCAACAACGGTGTTGTAATTGTTACTACGAAGAAAGGAAAATCGGGTCCACCCAGAATAAGTCTGGATATGTACTATGGCAGCCAGAATCCGAATCGCGGAAGATTCCCCAAGTACATGAATCCCCAGCAATTTGCTGATTTTTTGTTTGACGGATATAAGAATGCAGCGTTGGACCCAACTCAAACCGACTACTACGGAACGGATCCCAACAATCCGACTCTGCCGGAATATTTACTTGCAGGGGGAGTGTATGGACAAAAAATCACTTCGGCGATGGTAAATCCAGACCTGTACAATTATTCCATGGATGGAAGCACATTTTACCAGATCACCAAAGCGAACCAGGCTGGTACAGACTGGTACCGGACGATTACTCAGAATGCGCCCATACAAAATTATCAGCTTACGGTAAGCGGGGGCGGAGAAAAAGCCAATTATGCAGTAAGCGGAGGCTATATGAACCAGGATGGTATTGTTAAGTATACCGGTTTTAAGCGTTACACTATTCGTGCTAACAGTAATTTTACTGTGCTGAATGACCGGCTGCAGCTAGGTGAAAACATACAGTATTCCCGGACCGAGAACCAGGGCTTTGCAACCAATGTGAATACGGCTGGTAGTTATATGGGTGAAGGTTCTCCTATTGGTTGGGCATACCGTATTCAAACAATTATTCCCGTATATGATATTATGGGCAATTTTGGGGGCAGCAGGGGAAACCTGCTGGGCAATGCGGAAAACCCCATGGCGGCACTTTACCGGGCTAAGGATAATATAAGTACCTCCAACCAGTTCTTTGGAAGCGCTTATGCTGATCTTAAGATCCTGGATGGTCTGAACCTGAGAACGACCTATGGGGTCCGGTACGAAACGTATAACGGTGTATCCGTAGGCTATCCAAATCCGGAACGTGCTGAGGGAAGCTATAATAATCACACTTTCAGTGAAAATATGGGTTGGGGTACCGACTGGACCTGGTCCAATACCCTTACCTATAAAAAGCGTTTTAATGAAAAGCATGATCTGACCGTTCTGGCTGGTACGGAAGCAGTGAAAGCCTGGGGACGCTATCTGAATGGATCAGCAAACGGTTATTTCCTGATGGGGGATATGAACTATTATTATATGAATACCGCAACCTCAACTCCTGTTGCAAATAATGGTACTT
>DASVMC010000090.1:0-4533 GCA_036384555.1 Niabella sp.
GGGCCTTTATTTTTTACCTGCTGATACTGGGTTTTAGCGGTATCCTCTTTTACTATAAGAACTGGCAGGAAGCCCGTCTGAATGCAGAGCGGCTCAGGCGTGAAAATATGCAGGCCCGTTATGATGTGCTGAAGAGCCAGATTGACCCTCATTTTTTCTTTAATTCCCTGAGCGTTTTAACGGGGCTTGTTTATAAAAGTGCCGATCTGTCGGCCGAATACATTACCCAGCTGTCCAAATGTTATCGTTATATTTTGGATCAGAAAGCTGAAAACCTGGTCACTTTGCAAACGGAATTGTCTTTTTTGGAATCGTACCTGTTCCTGATCAGGATCAGGCATCAGAATAGTATTCTTTTTTATATAGATCAGCCAACTGAAAAACAACAGGAATCACTGCTGCCACCGGCCGCCTTACAAATGCTTGTGGAAAATGCGGTGAAACACAACCGGTTCGCTGTAAATGATCCGTTGCATATTAACATCCGGGTCACAGACCAGCATATTATTATATCGAATGATTTGCGGAAGAGGTCAGAAAATCCGTTCTCAACGGGGGTCGGCTTGCCCAATATCAAAAAACGGTATGAACTGATTACTGAGCGTAAAGTGGAAATTACTGAAACAGATGGATTGTTTATCGTAAAACTTCCGTTGCTGTCTGAAAATTTAAGGGGAAAATTTTAATCAATCAATATGAAGGTCGCCATTTTTGAAGATGAAAAATTAAACGCAGAACGGCTGATCCAGTTATTACAAACAACAGCGCCGGGTGCTGAAGTGCTGGCAGTGATCGAATCTATTGAAGAAGGTGCTGCATGGCTGGCGCAACATGGCCACAGGGTAGATATCGTTTTTATGGACATTCAGCTTTCTGACGGTAATTGTTTTGAAATGTTACAGGCGGTAACGCTTAAGACCCCTGTTATATTTACCACGGCGTATGATAAGTTTGCACTGCAGGCATTCCAGGTGCACAGCATTGATTATCTTTTAAAACCCATAGATAAGACAGAGCTGGAAAGGGCCCTGGCGAAATTTAATTATTTTAAGAATCAGGCAAACACATCTATTGATGTTTCCAGAATAGCGGAAGCATTTTACCGGCAGGAAAATACCCGGTTTATCGGCAGGGCAAATAACCAGATCGTTTATGTAAAAGCGAAAGACATCGCCTGTATTGCATATGCTGATGGTATCACAAAGGTGATGACCCATTCGGGAAAGAAAATTCCGTTGGATTATTCTTTAGACCAGATGGATAAAATGCTCAACAGAACGCTTTTTTTCCGGATCAACCGCAAAATGATTGTTAATATTGATGCGATAACCCGGATCAACAGTTATTATAATAACCGGCTGATCCTGCAGCTGAGCCCGGATATAGGTACGGATGACACTATCGTAAGCAGGGAACGTGTTACGTCGTTTAAAAGCTGGCTGGAAGGACGGGAAGCCGGTCTTTCTTAGCTGCGTGAGGACGCAGGTCGTTTAATAAACGTGCGTACCAGAAGAACACCGGCAAAGAACCCGCCTATATGCGCCGCATAGGCCACACCTGTATCCTCCTGTCCCCGGATGGAATTCCACTGACTTACGATCTGCATAATGATCCAAAGGCCAAGTGTGATGATTGCCGGCACCCTGAAAATAAAAGGCAGGGCAAATATGCGTACCCTGTTTTTGGGGAATAGTATAAGATAACCGCCTAATACACCGGAGATGGCACCGGAAGCGCCCAGGCTGGGTACAAACAGGCCGTTATCCAGTACTGCAGCAATAAAAACATGACTGAGGGAAGCAAGAATACCGCAGATAAGATAAAACAGGAGGTACCTCGAATGCCCCATTACATTCTCCAGGTTATCTCCGAAGATCCACAGGTAAAGCATATTTCCCGCTATATGCCCGATGCTGCCATGCATAAACATCGAGGTGATAATTGTTGCATAAACGGGGATAGGGGTAGGCCCCAGCCCGTTGCCAACAATATCTTGTCCGCTGATGATCCCTGCGGGCACTGTAGAAAAGCTGGCAATGATGTGAGGGTTACTACCGATACCCTGTACAAAAATGAAGACAAAGATGTTCAATGCAATCAGCAGGTAATTGACATAAGGTGTTATGGTGCGGCTTGAATTATCATCCCCTATAGGAAACATGTGGTATGGTTTTAATTGGGTATTAGACCTGCTCCTTTTATAAAGAACGGGCAATTATTATGCAAAGTAGAACAATTATCAGAACGATCAAAACCGGCTGAACACGAACCCATAAAATCGCCAGCCGGATCTCTTTTTGTTTTTGCCGGATCAGCAACCGGGCATTGTTCCCGGTCTGTATCTTTTTTAATTGCTCCAAAACGGTTAGCTGGTCCTGGTGCCGGATCAGGAAAAGGCTTTCTGCCATCCATTTTACCATTTCATTATTGACGGCTTCCTGGTCAAACTGGTTCAGGATAGCGATCTTTTCGTCATTAACCAGGTTGAGCAGCTCTTTAAAAAGACCTTCTTTATCTACGCGGTAAATATCCATTCTGAGAAATGCCCTGTGCGCGGCCAGTACTTTATTAAGAAGCTGAGGCGGGGTAACGGCTGGCTCTTCCATACCTTTCCCCATGGTCTTGTGTAACCATCGCTCCTGAAGGTATGCCTCTTTTAATTGGGGTGTAGTAAGGGTGGTGTACGCTTCTTTTATCAATTGGAACTGGGCTGCGGCATAACTATTGGAAGGGTTTTTGTCAGGATGGTATTGATGCGCAAGTTTGCGATAAGCATTTTTTATATCCTGTAAAGTAGCTGAAGGAAGCAGGCCTAATATTTTATAATAATCTTTCAAAACAGATCAGCTAAAGATCTATAATTCAAAGAATAAAAATAGTAATAATAAAAATGTTAACAATTTTTACATAAAGTTTTCTTAACTATTGTTAGTTTGCGGACGTATCCGCAACCCGCAAAACAAATATCCGTCTATTAATCAGGAGCGTGTAAACAACAAACCGTTTACCCTTCTTAAAAAACAATTTTAGCTCAAACAAATAAAAATAGTTACAATGAAACGACTAATTACCACAATCAGCTTCAGCTTCTTCCTGGTTCTGGCTACAGCTGTTTCCCAAAGGGCAGCAGCACAGGTGAGTGTTGGGGCAAGCATAAATTTTCAGACGTTTTATGACCAGCTGAGCCCTTATGGTGAGTGGGTAGATTATCCGGATTATGGTTATGCATGGCGTCCCCGTGTTGACGCCGGTTTCCGGCCTTATTCCTCCGGAGGACACTGGGTATATTCAGATCAGTATGATTGGATGTGGGCCTCTGACTATGATTGGGGCTGGGCGCCTTTCCATTATGGCAGGTGGTTCTATGATTCCTATTACGGATGGATGTGGGTACCTGGTTATGAATGGTCTCCGGCCTGGGTAGCCTGGCGGGGTGGTGGCGATTACTTTGGGTGGGCCCCGCTGCGCCCCGGTATCAGCATCAGTATAGGTATCGGAGGCTATAATCCTCCCTATGATTACTGGACATTTGCTCCCGGGCGTTATATGAACTCTCCATATATCAGCCGGTATTATTACCCTTACAGGAACAATACGACCATCATTAACAGGACAACCGTTATCAACAACTATTATGGGGGTAACAGGGGCGGCGGAAGAGGCGGTTATTATACCAATGGTCCCCGTCGTACAGATGTGGAAAGGTATACAGGCCGCATTCAAAGTGTACGTGTCAGAGATATGAATACGCCGGGCCGGACTTCGGTTGGAAGAGGTGCTGTGTCTGTTTATCGTCCTGCGGTGCAAAGAACAACGACCAATAGCCGGTATGCGCCAAGATCTGTTCAGCAGTATGACCGTTCTAATGCAAGAGGGAATAGCAATACCGGAAGAGGAAATGTGAACAATGAAGCACGTAACCAGCGTCAGCAACAGGTGAACGAACGGAATCAGCAGGCGCAAGACCGCCAGCAGCAAAATAATGTGCGTAACGATCAATTGCGCCGCCAGCAAACGCAGCAACGGCAGCAGGCACAGACCCAGCAACGTGATCAGCAAATACAACAGCGGAACCAGCAGGTACAGGAGCAGCAAGACCGTCAGCGGCAAAACAACGGGCGTACTGATCAGTTACGTCAGCAGCAAATGCAGCAACGGCAACGGGTGCAGGCACAGCAACGTGATCAGCAAATGCAGCAGCGGAATCAACAAATGCAGCAACGGCAACAAGTGCAACAGCAACGGCAGCAGGTAGAGGTGCAGAGAAGCGCTCCTGCTAGATCAGATGCATCAAGAGGCGGCGCGCGCAGCGAAGGAGGCAGAGGTGGTCGTGGTGATAGCAGAAGATAAAAAGTTGGGTAGTCTATAGTTTTTCATAATTTAAAGTGTAGAGTCCGGCCCCGGTTTTCCGGGGCCGGTTCTATAGGATCAGCTTATACTGAGCATTAATGCTCCGAAAACTTTACAAGGCAGTGATCAGGTAATAATTCTTTTTACCTTTTTGGAGCAGGATATATTTATTGTGCAGCAATT
>DASVMC010000091.1:0-4353 GCA_036384555.1 Niabella sp.
GATTGCTGATCTGTACGGAGCTATCCGCAATAATAGCGCCCCGTTTCCAGGTCTTGCCATGATCATCACTGTAAATAGTGGCCACACAGGAGGGAGAATGGCTCCTGCGGGGCGTTACCCTGGCAGAATTGGCCAGCCATACCGCACTGAGCAATCGGCCGTTTTTCAGTTGAATGCCATGTCCGGGCCCGGGAGCCAGTACCTTCCAGTTATATTCCGGCCGGAATGCATTATAGGTGCTGGTAATATTTACCGGTTTCGACCAGGTTCTTCCATCATCCTTTGAAAAGGTATAAAATCCTGCTGCATAATCGCGCTGATATAACAGGTGGATCGTTCCGTTCTCATCAACGATGGGTGTTGGATTTCCGACCGGGCCACCCTTCATGGAGTCAATAATTATAATCGGCTCCCAGCTGTTTCCTTTATCCGTGCTGCGGCGGAGGATCAGGTTCATATCGGCCCAGTCACTTGCCGAACCTATGCGGCCTTCACAAAATGCCAGCAAAGAGCCTTGTCTTGTACATACCAGTGCCGGTATACGGGTAGACTTGTAGAACCCATCCGGTTCAAAAACAGTTGTATCCTGTTCTCCCGGAGACTGCAGGTGGGTGCTGCATGCATTTATAAATAGCAGCAGTCCTGCGAATGCCGTCCCGATCAACAGCCGGTTGTATCCCTGATTCTTTTTACCGGAGCGTATTGTTCTTTTCATCATTAATAATTAAACAGGTTTGTTATTTCCCCATCGTTTAAAGCGCGCCTGTAAATAATCAATTCATCCAGCTTTCCAATAAAGTAATTATTAAAGCCGCCGGTGCCTTCCTGCATTCCAATTTTAAAATCAGCTGCATTGGAAACATCCTTAACTCCGTTGGTAGAGCTCCGTTCTGCTATTTTCTGCCCGTTAATATAGATCTTTGTAACCAATCCGGAACGCACGGCCACTACATGATACCATTTGCCATCCGTAATATTGCCGGGATCAGCCAGTGCCAGGCTGGCACCGCCCGCAGCATCCTCTGTATTAAAAACGGTATATTGTGTGGCAGAACTGTTCAGGCGCAGCCAGGCCTGGTTGTCTTTTGAACCATTCTTGCCACTTTCCTGCCAGATCATCATACGCACCGTACTGGTGGATTGTATCCAGACAGAGACCGTAAAGTCGCCGGTACTCATATTAAAACCGGGATTGTCCGCCACAATGATCCCGCTGCTGCCGTCAAAGCTGCCGGCCCCGGTCATCATACCGTTCCTGCTTGTCTGCACTACGGCTACCTGCCCCTTTCCTGTAGTGGAAAGCTTTAAAGGGCCTTCATCATTTGCCGAATGATTGAACGGAAAATAGCCCACCAGCCCGTTAGCAGGGATAATTTTAACAAACCGCTCTATTGTTTTTGAACTGGCGGTCACCTCATTTTTTACATTTAGCGTTACTGTATACAACCCTGCCTTTTCAAATTTAACGGATGGGTTTTGCACTGCAGACCGAAGCGTTACATCGCCGGACCTTATTTCCCAGTCCCATTCCGTTGCGAGACCCAGCGACTGATCCGTAAACTGCACAGATTGCCCTTCGTAAGCAGATTGCATATCCGCATCAAACCCGGCTGCCAGCATATGCGGATCAATAATGCGCAATACCTTTTCTTTCAGAACCGTATCACTGTAATCCGGGTTCGAGGCAATCAGGCGGACATTATAAAAGCCGGTATCGGCAAAGCTGATTTCAGGGTGCTGCTTATCTGAGTTTATGACCGCACCCGTTGCCTGTGCAGTAAATTCCCATTTCCAGCTGGTAGGCAACCCGGTGCTGGTATCTTTAAACCGCACCATTTCATTCTGAAGCGCTACCGTCTTTTGCAGCTTAAAGTCGGCCCTGATACGGTTATAGCCCACTACGATCATTTTTTCTTTTGTCAGCACCACTTCGTTGGCCGCATTCTTCAGCTTTAACGTCACGGAATAGGTTCCCGGTGTTTTATAGGTTATGGTGGGGCCCGAAAGGGTTGAAGTAGCGGGTTCGCCACCCTCAAATTCCCAATACCAGTTGGAGACCGTTCCCTGCGCCAGGTCTTTAAAAGTAACGCTATCGCCTGCCGGCAACTGAATTTTATCAGCCGTAAAATCGATGGTTATTGCAGGGCTGACTTTATCTTTTTTACAGCCTGTCAACAGCTGTGCAACCACTAGGAAGATCCCTGATAAGTAACATATAATTCTCATAGCATGGTTATTGAAGATTGGATAATGGGATACGTTTAAAATAGATCCGGTCATAAGGATTTTTATCCCCGTTCTCAAAAAGTAAACCGATGTGCTGATCATCCAGCTGGGTCATATCAGAATAGGCAGATGCCCCATAAAAGACTGCATAGGAAGCATCCCAGGTCTTGCCATTATCCAGCGATCTTTTAATCGTCATATTGGTACGTGTTTGCGCCGCTGCATTGGACTGGAGCAACACCCAATGATCATTTTGTTGAATGCTGAGCATGCTGCCCTGGCATTTGGGATCAACAAGATCCTGCTGCAGCAGGTTGTCCCCCCAGCTTAAACCGCCGTCTGTGCTGGTTGCAAATACACGCGCATTGGATACTGAAGAACGCATATTCAATAACAACCCCTGATCCGTTTCTGCTATGGTACACTCCCCTACGTCGCCCTGCCGGGTAAGGTTCCCTTTCTGCCAGGTTACGCCATGATCATCTGAATACACTGAAAAAGAATAGCTTTTATTTCCTGAACCCGTCACAGTGGTATAAGTAGGCGCAATCAAACGGCCTTTGTTTGGACCCGCTTTTATCTGAATTCCATGTACCGGTCCGGTGGCATACCAGGTCCAGCCAACTTCTTTTACATCAGCGGTGATCTCCTCAGGCGCTGACCAGGTAAGCCCTTCATCGGTAGAATGAGTTACAAATGCCCGGGTATTGTTCCAGCTCATGAGCAGGTGGATCGTTCCGGTTTCCTCGTCTACGATCGGTACCGGGTTGCCACAGGTATTTTCTTCGTCGTCCCAGACTACCATTAGATCGCTCCAGGTTTTACCACCATCGGTACTTCTTTTCAGCACCATATTAATATCGCCCGCATCGCCACAGGTACCGCACATGCGCCCCTCTGCGAATGCCAGCAGTGCTCCGGACTTTGCCCGAACAATTGCAGGAATGCGGAACAGTGCATATCCCTTATACCCGCGCTCAAAAAGCTTTACATATCTGTTTGAATCTGCAAGTCCCGGAGCGTTGGGATTCATCGGATCAAACCCAACCAGCCCCTGTTTTTTACACCCGGTGACCATCAGCACCAGGCCACAAAACCATATTGAAAAAAAAGTTTTCGTAAGCATCGTTTTTAAAATTTAATATCCTTCTGTCTGAATCAAATTTGGGTTTATATCTATTTGCGCTTTCGGAATGGGGAAGAAGAGCGGTACTGTTCCATTCATATTGGCCACTTCTGTACGCACATCGATCACTCCTTCAAAATGAAAACGAAGCAGGTCCGGCCAGCGCTTAAGCTCCAGGTACAATTCCCTGAAACGCTCGTTCAGTATCTCCCGCTCTACCGCCGGCTTGTCTGTTGCTCCTTTATAGTTGCCGGTACCTGCGCGTATCCTTATCTTGTCCAATTCAGTGACCGCATCTGCCGTACGGCCCAATGCGGCCAGTGCTTCTGCTTTAAAAAGGATCAATTCCCCCAGGCGGTACACAATGATATCATTGTCGTAATACCGGTTATCCGGGTAAACCGTCCCCCTCATTTTATTGTCAAATACGCCTATAACTGCATTATTAGCCCCTGTAGCAACAATAAATGAGGCGTTGGTCCGTTTATCGTTTGCATTTGCCTTGAACGCCTGTTGCAGTTTATCGGAAGGTGCATACTGGCTGCGGGCGCCGCTTACCGCATAGGGTATATCATTTTTATTCAGCGCCGCCTGCACAAAAATATCACGCGGTTTCAGCTGTTTGCTGTACTGATCCGATTTTTCATCCTTGGCAAAATGCAGCGCAAACAACACCTCCTTTCCTTTCCGGTTATCAGTACTGAATATCTTCGAAAAATCATCTTCCAGACTTAAGCCGGCCGAAGCCTTGTCCGCTGCCGTGATGGCTTCGGTAAGATCAGCTGTTCCGCCGCCCAATACTTTTGCCCTCCATAACAACACATCTGCCTTTAAGGCATACGCTGCCTGTTTTGAAGCCAGGTCTTTGTCCCTGATATTGTCTTCAGGGAAAGCGCTGATCGCCTCATCAATGTCTTTTAAAATAAAAGCAGCTACTTCCGGCGCCTTTGTTCTTGCAGGCAATGGCATATCGGCGCTTTCAGTGGGTTCTGTAACAACCG
>DASVMC010000092.1:0-6820 GCA_036384555.1 Niabella sp.
CCAGCAACGCCTGCCATTGGAACCAATATTGCAGCATCAATGTAATAGCTGCTACACAAAGCAGCATCCCTCCAATCGTTCCTTCCAGCGTTTTCTTAGGCGAAACTTTTGAGAACGGGGTTTTGCCGATCATTGAACCCACCAGATAGGCACAGGTATCGTTGATCCAGATGGCCACGATCAGTAGAACCGGTATATAAAATCCTGAACGGGCAGCCCAATCCGGGTCTTTCATAATAAGGATGTCCGTTGAATAACGCAAATACAGCAACAATCCCCAGCTTAAAGAAATATAAAAAAAGCCCAGCGCTGCAACACCGGTTGCCTTCATATTGACCCGTTGTTGCTTAAAGATACCTGCAATAAGCAATACCAGGCCGGCTATCAGAAAAGGCAAAGAAAAACTTTGATGAAGGTCGTATCCTGATAGCCGGATATTCCTGCAGAACAGCAGCAACAGGTGAAACCCGGTTAAACAAAAACCCAGCTGTACATAAGGATGGAACGGAGCGCCGTAAATCTTTTCAATCAGCTTCAGGTATTCCCGCCAGCAGCCAAAATGAATAACGGTTATCAGTAAAAAAAAGCTCCATTCGTTATACAACAAACCAGCCAGCATTACCGCAACAAAAATAAGCGCGGTCCAGGCTCTTGTCCAGAATGTTTTCCAGTTAAATACCATCAGCCAGCCCTGTTTGTTTGTTTCTTTTAATCATCCATGTAAATAGCAGAATCACCATAGGTATTGCCAGCAGGCCCCAATAACTTCCGCTCTTATCATTCATAGCATCAGCAACCGATTTTCCGGCCTGTACTTCCGTATACATCATTATTACGGCTAAAGCATTATTGATAAAATGAGCCAGGATATTCAGCCAGATACTGCCGGTTAACTGATAGATCAGCCCTAAAATGATCCCCAGCGCAAATCTTGATAAAAATCCATAGCCGGACATATGCACCGCGCTAAAAATAAGGCTGACCACAATTACAGAAAGCCAGAAACGTTTATTGCCCCGGTACATAAAGTTTTGCAGGCCGCCCCGGAAAAAGGTTTCCTCGCAGATGGCCGGTACCAGTGCCAGCACAAGGATAGACACAAAGAGGTCCACCGGGTTTTTAAGGCTGACCAGTCCGGCGGCCTGTGTCGCGTACAGGTTCTCCCACTGGTCAAAATATGTTTTTATACTTTGGGGTAAGGGTAGCTGGTAGGTCAGGTAGCCCAGGCTGCTGCTAACCCCCAGGCCCGCTACAATAATGAACAGCGTGAGTACAAGCTGCCGGGCATCGGGTTTTTGCTCGAAACCGATCAGTTTCGAAGGTTTGCGACTTAAATAAGCTGCCACAGCAATAGCCGGTACCAGGAACCCGAAAACGGAGGTAAGTGTTTGCAGCACCTGCATTTCCTTCAGGTAGGCGGGGTTTCCCATCGCTGTAGCGATATCTGCCATACTTTTGCCGGTCGTTAACGACCAGCAAATACCTCCCAGGAATGTTCCGAAGATCATTCCTGCAATTCCGAAAGCAATCAACATAAAAAAGCCGGCAGTATAGGAAACAGGCTTCTTGTAAGGGTCTTCTGTCATCATCAAAAATAAATTGTAACTTTGCAAACTCAAAAATAGCTGAATTAACAGTAGTATTCAGCATTGAGATGGCGTATTCAGACTTTTTTAGCGGCCTTTTCTGATAATGGACCGTTTCTGAAGTCTCAGATATCAGGACTTAAGTCTTTTTAATGGTAAACATAGGCAATATATCGTTACCGGATTTCCCGCTTTTACTGGCTCCTATGGAGGATGTCAGCGACCCGCCTTTCCGCGCTGTATGCAAAGACAATGGCGCAGACCTGATGTATACAGAGTTCATTAGCAGCGAAGGGCTGATCCGCGATGCTATTAAAAGCCGCCGGAAGCTGGATATTTTTGATTACGAACGCCCCATTGGCATCCAGATCTTTGGAGGAGATGAAGATAGCCTTGCCATGGCTGCCCGGATTGTAGATGTAACACAACCCGACCTGCTGGACATCAACTTTGGGTGCCCGGTAAAAAAAGTGGCCTTAAAAGGCGCTGGCGCAGGTGTATTAAAAGATATCGACCTGATGGTACGCCTTACCGAAGCGGTTGTGAAATCCACATCCCTTCCTGTCACTGTTAAAACAAGACTGGGCTGGGATGACAGCATGCTGAATATAGAAGAGGTAGCAGAACGACTGCAGGATGTAGGTATCCGGGCGCTGGCTATTCACGGCCGTACCCGCTGCCAGATGTATAAAGGAACAGCGGACTGGACACTGATCGGGAAAGTGAAGAATAACCCCCGTATCCATATTCCCATTTTTGGCAATGGTGATATTGACAGCGCGCAAAAGGCAGTCGAATACAAAAACCGGTATGGTGTGGACGGAATCATGATCGGCCGTGCTGCTATTGGTTACCCCTGGATCTTCCGGGAGATCAAACATTTTATCCGTACCGGGGAATTGCTGGCACCGCCCACCGTTGAAGAGCGTGTAGGCGTAGTGCGGAAGCACCTGCAGAAAAGCGTGGAATGGAAAGGGCCCATTGTAGGCATTAATGAAATGCGGCGTCACTATGCCAATTATTTGAAAGGATTGCCTAATATCAAAGAATACCGGAGCAAGTTGGTACGTCTTTCGGAAGAAGCTGCAATCCGGGAAGTACTGGATGAGATTATTGAAAAATATTCCGGCCTTGAAATGGAAGCTACCCCCATTGAACTGGTCAACTACCACGAAAAATGCTCGGTAAATTAAAAAGAGTACCTTTAGGGAACCATAACGTTATTTAATGGACCCCGAAAACAATAAAGCAGAAGAACCTTTTGTTCCTTATGGCACCATCACATCCCTGGATCAGCTCGATCCATCCCGACGGTATTCCTATGCCGATTATTTTCGATGGAAATTCCAGGAAAGAGTGGAGCTTTTAAGAGGCTGGATCCATAAAATGAGCCCGGCGCCAAGCCCCAGGCATCAATCGGTTTTAACAAATCTTAATGTAGCGTTTGGAACCTATTTCAGAAAAAGGAGCTGTAAGGTTTTTTTAGCTCCATTCGACATACGTTTACCCGATTCAAAAAAGCAAAGAGGCGATGAGCTCGTCTTTACAGTAGTACAGCCCGACATGTGCGTCATCTGCGATGCCGGAAAAATAGATGACCGGGGGTGTATTGGTGCCCCCGACCTGGTCATAGAGATCCTTTCACCGGGAAACACGCAGAAAGAGATGGGTATAAAATTTGACCTTTATGAAGAAAGCGGCGTAAAAGAATACTGGCTGGTAGAACCGCAGGATAAAGTGGTGCTTGTGTACCTGTTAAAAGGAGGAAAGTTCCAGGGTATAAAGCCCTTTATTGAAAGCGATGAAATAAACTCCGCCCTGTTCCCCGACCTGAAATTCAACGTGAGTGATATATTTGAATAAAGTAAAACCCGACCGGCTGTTTCTGTGTATCTATTGATACATCTTCTTACTTTTACCGTTCTATGGATACTACAGTTTACAAAGAAAGAGCGGAACGTTTTTCTCAAACAGGAAACCAGTTTCAGCAAAAACTGAGCTGGCTCAGCTTCTTCAGGCTGCTGCTTTTTGTGCTTTTCATTTATCTGCTTTACCGCTCTACCCAAACCGGTGCAGGTGGCACTATTGCCGCAGCTATCGCTGCATTTGCCGCGTTTATAGCGGTAGTAAAATGGTATGAACGGTTACAGCAAAAACTAAGGTATTATAGGGCCCTCGCTAAATACAACACGGATGAGCTCCTTTTCCTGGATACAAACCGATCAGCCTATCCGGACGGGAAAGAATATGAAGACCCTCATCATCCCTATTCTTATGACCTGGATCTTTTTGGAACAGGGGGTTTATATGCCTGCTTAAACCGGTGCAGTACGGCATTTGGCCGTAAAGAGCTGGCTGGTTTACTACTAAGCCCGGATACTGCTACGATTAAAGAGCGACAGCTGGCCGTTAAGGAACTTTCTGCATTGAATGATTTCCGCCAGCAGTTATATGCAAAAGGCAGTTTACAGGAGACCAGGGAAAAGGACCTGAATCAATTGTTGGATTGGATCCATACGAAAGGCACTACCTTTAGTAAACCCCTTTATTTTTTCCTGATGCTTTTTCCGCTGGTCACAGTGGGAAGCCTGTTATATTATTTTTTCGTTTCGGACAGTAACGAGGTCTTTCGCATCATTTATTCTTTAATTATTGTCAACCTTATCATAGCCTTTGCTTTCAGTAAAAAAATAGCCGCCCAGCTGAGTGTATCCAGCTCAGTCAACAAAATATTAATTGCCTATAAAGACCAGCTGCAATTGATCGAAGAACAATCCTTTCAAACGCCGCTGCTGCAAAACCTGCAGCAGCAATTAAAGAAGGGTCCTCAGCAGGCGTCCGCCCAGCTGCACCGGCTTGCCCGTCTTTTTGAATACCTGGAGTCTGTTATAAATCTGTTGGTGAGTATTTTATTAAACGGGCTCTTTCTTTTTCATATCCATATTTTATACCGCCTTTCCCGATGGAAAAAACATTATGCAGCTGCCATTCCCGGCTGGCTGGAAGTGATCGGAAAACTGGAAGCACTGAGCAGTCTGGGTAATTTCCACTTTAACAACCCCGAAAACTGTTTCCCGGAAATAAGCACGACACCGGACCTTCAGGCTACAGAACTAGGCCATCCCCTGATCCGTAAAGAAAAAAGAATCTGCAATGACGTCAGCTTCAGCCAGCAGCAGTTCATCATTCTTACAGGCTCTAATATGAGCGGCAAAAGCACTTTTCTCCGAACCGTTGGAATGAACCTGGTACTTGCCAGGAGCGGGTCCGCCGTAACAGCCCTAAGTTTTGTTTTTTACCCGTTTGACGTTTTTGTAAGTATGCGGATAACCGATTCTTTACAGGAAAGCGAATCCTTTTTCTATGCAGAATTAAAAAGACTGCAGACGATTGTTCAGCACCTGGAACAGCATAACAACACTTTTGTGATCCTGGATGAGATCCTGCGGGGCACCAACAGCAATGATAAACGGAACGGCACTATCGGGCTGATCAGGAAGCTGGCAGGTTTTAATACCTTTGGCATTATTGCAACACACGATGTAATGGTCGCAGATCTTATCCGGGAATACCCGGGATATATTGCTAATAAAGCCTTTGAATCGGAAATCATTAATGACGAGCTCCTTTTCGACTATAAATTAAAGAATGGTGTTTGTACCAAATTGAGCGCTTCTTATCTTATGAAGAAACTGGGTGTGATCGATGGATGACCAGGCAGTATTTTTATCCTGAAAACAACGCAATGAATCCTTTCAAAAATACAGGCCTGCTGTTCCTGTTAGCTGTATCAATTACAGCATGCAGCACAAAGCCCCTGCACGGGCCACGACCATCCGATTGGGCTGTAAAGCAATCTCATACACCCTTTCATAATTTTTATAAGCTGAATGAGCGCATTTACAGGAGCGAAAAACCTTCGCCGAAAGATTTTCAATACGTACAGCAGGCCGGTATACAATCCGTATTGGACCTCCGGCTGCAACATAAGGATGTGCAGGCAGCCAATGGATTGGCGCTGCATCTCTATCACGTGCCTATGAAAAGCAAATACATCTCAGACCAAATGATCATCGACGCCATGAAGATCATAAAAGATGCACCCAAGCCCCTGTTGATTCACTGTGCGCACGGAAGCGACCGCACTGGTGTTGTCATTGCTATGTACCGGATCCTTTTTCAAGGCTGGACAAAAAATGCGGCCATACAGGAAATGCAGCAGGGAGGATACCATTTTCACTGGATCCATAAAAATCTGGTTCGCTATATACAAAGCACAGACATAAAACAATTAAAAGAATCAATTGGTATTCAATGATATAATACCGGGTCTCTTCAATTTTGCCATCCTTGTATTTATTACATAACGATCAATATTTATTGTTTTACAATAAATTTATTTTGAAATATGATAAAAACAAGCTTATCTTTGAAAAAACTTTTAAAGATGAAACCAAGGATTGCGATTGTTATTTTAAAAATTCTCTTCCAGATAGGCTTTTACCTCCTGCTGGTTTTCACCGTCCTGTTTCTGGTGCTGGCTATCATGAATAGTACCGGCGCAAAAACAAACCTGGTAAATAATATGAACCACGGGCTTACATTTTTTGTACGTTCCTTCAACACTTCTTCCGGTATACCGGTACAAACCAATAAAACCAATACCGCCAATTATCAGCAACTTACGAATCGCTACATTTTCCAGGCGAACCCTGACACGCCCGCAGGCTGTTATGCGGTTATCATAAAACTGATTTATCTGTGCCTTGGTATAGCGGTATTGGGACTGCTGATACAGATCTTAAAAAAGATAAGTGCTGAACAACCTTTCCATCTGAAGATTCATAAATATTTTCGTCTATTGGCGCTGTTATTCATTATCAATGATCTCATTAAGATCTTCGATTATTGGATCATGGGCCGGATCATGCACGCTCAGTTCCCCGCCATGCATTTTCAACTGGAAACCGAGATCGGCAGTGGTTTGATCACAGGGCTGATCATTTGGGTCATTGCATTCGTTTATGCACGAGGGGTACAGCTACAGGATGAGCAGGAGTTTACCATTTAAATCATCAGGAATGCCTAGTCAGAAATCTCTTCTCATCATGTTCCGTGCCCTGCTTTTCTATTGCAGCACTACCCTCCTGTTTATACTGGTTGCAGCATTCGTACCATTAACGGGGTTCCGGCCGGTATCTTTAATTACAATGGGTTGTTCCGCTGGATTCAGC
>DASVMC010000093.1:0-1897 GCA_036384555.1 Niabella sp.
GTGCCCGGGACTGGATTCGAACCAGCACGCCGTGTTACCAGCGCCACCACCTCAAGGTGGTGCGTCTACCAATTTCGCCACCCGGGCATTGGTAAAACTTAAGGATTGCGAAAATACTACATTCATCGGTTATAATTGCATTCTGGATCTGCATTTTTGAAAAACATCCTGATTTTTAGTTTATTGATAGAGTATATTTGTAGTTCTATATGACTTATCAACAGACGCTTGATTATATATATGCGCAGTTGCCTATGTTCAGTAAGATAGGCGCTGCTGCTATTAAGAACGGTTTTGATAATATTCTGGCACTTTGCTCTTCTTTAGGCGATCCGCAGAAAAAAACAAAATTTATTCATGTGGCGGGCACGAACGGAAAGGGATCCGTAAGCCATATGCTTGCATCGGCATTGCAAACACAGGGATATAAAACAGGGTTATATACTTCACCGCACTTACTGGATTTTCGTGAACGGGTAAAGATCAACGGGAAGATGATCAGCGAACAGGAGGTGGTTGAGTTTATTGAAAAAATGCGGCCGGAAATAGAACGGATCCGCCCCAGCTTCTTTGAAATAACGGTGGCCCTGGCTCTGGAGCATTTTGACCGTAACACAGTGGATTATGCGGTGCTGGAAACCGGACTGGGCGGACGCCTGGATAGTACCAACATTGTTCACCCGGTGCTTTCGGTGATTACGAATATCGGGTTTGATCATATGCAGTTATTGGGGAATACCTTGCCCAGGATCGCTGGTGAAAAAGCAGGGATCATCAAACAGGGGGTTCCCGTTGTCATCGGAGAAACCCATCCTGAAACGGCACCGGTTTTTCTTGAAAAGGCCGCAACGGTAAAAGCTCCCATCAGCTTTGCTGATAAAGAATTTTCTGCGGAGGAATGGCATCACGAAGCAGGAACTCTTATTGTTGAGGTCTCAAAAAGGGATACTGTCGATCATTCCGTTTACAGACTGGATCTGCCGGGTATCTACCAGGTCCGCAACCTGCTGACCGTTCTGGAAAGTTGCAGGCAGCTGAATCATTCAGGTATTGTTTTGGATCAGGCTGCTATTGAAAAAGGCGTGGCGCATGCAAAGCATATAAGTGGCCTGCATGGGCGATGGGAGATCCTGCAAAAGAACCCGGATATTATTATGGATGTGGCACATAATGAGGATGGTATCCGCCAGCTGCTCAATCAGCTGGAATTGACGCCGTACAGGAAACTGCATATAGTGCTGGGAATGGTAAAGGATAAGGATATAGCCAAAGTTTTGTCGATGCTGCCTTTGGGTGCCTTGTATTATTTTACGAATGCGCATATACCCCGGGCATTGAACGCCAAAGAGCTAAAAGAAAAAGCGGCCGGGTACCAGCTAACAGGAGCCGACTGGCCCAATGTAAATGCTGCGCTTGACGCTGCAAAAGCCATTGCGCATCGGGATGATCTTATTTTAATTTGCGGCAGTGTATTCCTTATCGGGGAGATAGACCGTTCCTGAAAAATAAGTATGTCCGGAAGGAGCATAAAAAAGCCGGATCTGCAGGACCCGGCTTTTTTATGCTTTTATAATGACTATTTATAAAGTACCGTTTTGGGGTTAATGGAGGCTACCGTCTGTTGATGAACAGTGCCGGCCGTTTCCTGCCTGGCAGGAGCTTTGTGGTGTTGAGCGGAAGTGTTACCTTCTACCTGGGCCAGTGTAGGAGCGATCACCAGTGACACGATCGACATTAGCTTGATCAGGATATTCATAGACGGGCCGGATGTATCTTTAAAAGGGTCTCCGACAGTATCACCTGTTACAGAGGCCTTGTGCGGATCTGATTTTTTATGAAAAACCTCTCCGTTAATTTCAACCCCCTTTTCAAATGATTTTTTTGCATTGTCCCATGC
>DASVMC010000094.1:0-1919 GCA_036384555.1 Niabella sp.
TCGGCGCTGGCTATAAATGCATTCCTGGCACTATCCAGGTTTTTATCCAAAGGTACATCACAGCTGAAATAAGTAAAGCCGGGGTCGTACAGCTGCTGACTCCAGCCAGAGACCTTTGTGGCGCGTTTGGTATCAACCAGTGCCTTATAAAAAACACCGGAAGGGTCATTAGTTAAAATTTCGATCACAGCGTCGTTCGCCACATAATCTTTATCGGCATAGGCCGGTGTATGATAGGCCATGCCGATGTATTGCATATCGCCGTTACGTCTCAATTCCACAAATCGTTCTCCATCCTGTGGCGGCTCCGCCGTATAAGGAGCCTGCAATACCCTTACTGGTTTTGGTATACCACTAAAATACTTGCCGATCCATGCCAGTGTTTTCTTTTCATCAAATTTTCCGCCGACAATCAGTGTAGCATTATCCGGCTGGTAGTATTTTTTATAAAAGGCCTTCAGGTTATCAATGGGCACTCTTTCAATGTCCTCTTTGCTGCCGATAGTAGATTTTCCATAATTGTGCCATAGGTACATAGAAGAAAGGATGCGTTCCATCAGGATGCTGCTTGGATAATTCTCGCCGGCTTCAAATTCATTGCGTACCACTGAAAATTCCTTCTGAAGGTCTTCTTTAAGCATCAGGGAGTTCACCATCCTGTCAGACTCCATATCCAGCGCCCATATCAGGTTACTGTCAGTAGCCGGCAATATCTCAAAATAGTTGGTACGGTCATACCAGGTAGTACCATTCGCAGATGCACCTTTGTCGGCAATTGTTTGCTTAATACTTGAAAACTTTTTAGAGCCCTTAAAAAGCATGTGTTCCAGCAGGTGGGCCATTCCTGTTTCTCCATAGCCTTCATGACGGGAACCTACATGATAGACGATGTTAACAATCACATTGGTTTGGGATGCATCTGGTACAAGCAGCACCTGCAGGCCATTGGGTAACCGGTATTCATTTACACCTTCCACCGAGGTGATCAGTGTTGGTGCAGCAGGTGAAGCCGTGTTTTTGTTTTTTACTTGTGCATAGGATCCGTAAATAAAACAGCAGCAGCAGGTCAGTAGGAGATATATCTTTTTCATAAAAAGCAATTTTCTTTTTAAATTTAAGAAGAATAAAGCAGAATGCATACTGAATTATTCAAATTTGTTATTTACAATATATCTTTCAGATCTGCTGTCCCGATCGGGAATTTTTGAGCAGGTCTTTTTATTTCCTGAAATGGTAAAGGATTTTTTAAGGCTGTGAATATTTTCGCGCCTTCAAAAACAGGAGCAGTAATGAAAGGACATTTTCTGATAAAAACGATTTTTTTTGGGATACTGGCAGGAATAAATACGGGCAGCTGTTTTGCACAGCAGGGAAGAGGAACCGTTACCGGTAGTATAACATCTGCCGAGGGAAAGCCGGCGGCGCACATTTCTGTAAGCATAGAACATACCACTATGGGCACCACTACTGATGAAAACGGATTGTATATCATCCGGAACATCCGGCCGGGCACTTACCAGGTGCAGGTATCGGCAATAGGAGTGCTGACATTGCAAAAAGAGGCAATTGTTAAAGAGGATTCTCTTACGCGGCTGGATTTTTCCCTTTCTGAAACCAGGGATCAGATGCAGGAAGTTGTGGTAAGTGCCGGGTATAATAAATTTGCCCGTAAAGAAGTGGAAGACGTAGCGCGTCTGCCGTTGAAAAACCTGGAGAATCCGCAGGTTTATAATGTTATTCCGGTAGAACTATTAAAGGACCAGTCCATTATAAGCTATAATGATGTATTGAAAAATGTGGCAGGTGTGAGCCAGGCACTGGTCAATGGATCTAACTCTTTTAACCTGCGGGGGTTTTTTACTACCAGTTATCTGAGAAACGGGTTGCAGGACTATAAGACAAATAGTATTGATGTAGCA
>DASVMC010000095.1:0-5232 GCA_036384555.1 Niabella sp.
ACCGACATGGTGGGGGTTTACGTGCCTCAGGCCTATAATTTTGCCGGACAGTTATACCTTTTACCCAGGAACCGCGTACGCACCATTGACAACATTTCCGCGGGGGAAGCGATGAAATACACCGTTACCGGAGGCGTGGTACACACAGAGGATAAAAAAACGACCTGATCCTTATGCATCCCCTGGAAATTGCCCTATTTTTGCGCCACTTTACAAAACCTATTTACAATTTTTAAAAGCAATTACCGATAATGGCAATTATCAGACCCTTTTCAGCATTAAGACCCAACAAAACAGTTGCGGCAAAACTGGCCTCCCGTCCCTATGATGTTCTAAACAGTGCAGAAGCCAGGGAAGAGGTAAAAAATAACCCTGAATCATTTTTACACATTACAAAAGCAGAGGTGGACCTGCCGGAGAATGTAGCTATTCATAGCAAAGCGGTTTATGAAAAGGCTAAAGAAAACCTTAAGCGCTTTCAGCAGGAAGGAAGCTTATTTCAGGAAGAAAAGCCCTGTTATTATATTTACCGGCTCATTATGAATGGCAGGAGTCAAACCGGTCTTGTAGCCGTTTCTTCTGTAGCCGATTATGAAAACGGCCTGATAAAAAAACATGAGTTCACGCGCCCCGAAAAAGAGCAGGATCGTATTGACCACATGACTACTATTGAGGCACAGACCGGTAAAGTATTTTTAGCCTATAATAATGTGGCCGAATTAGATGCATTCATCAACGACTGGAAGAGTAATCATCAGCCCGAATATGACTTTACAGCAGATGACGGAATACAACATACGGTTTGGATCGTAAATGAGGATACTGTTATTACCGCTATTACCAGCCTGTTTAACGAAAAGGTGCCGGCTACTTATATCGCCGACGGTCATCACCGCGCAGCATCTGCCGCTAAAGTAAGCAAGGCATTGCCTAACAGCAAAGAGGCCGCTTACTTCCTTACGGTTATTTTTCCGGCCGGCGAACTGGCCATTCTGGATTATAACCGTGTGGTTAAAGATTTAAATGGAATGACACCTGAGGCGTTTATAGCAGCGCTCCATGAAGATTTTGAAGTCACCCACAGCGCCAGCCCTGTTAAGCCGGCAGTACCTCATGAGTTTGGCATGTACCTGAACAATAACTGGTATTTACTCAGAAGCCGCCCGGGAACTTATACGGAAGATCCTATAGGGGTACTGGATGTATCCATCCTGGCAGAGAATGTACTGGACAAATTATTAGCCATTAAAGATCAGCGTACCGACAAACGCATTGATTTTGTGGGCGGCATCCGGGGCATTGAAGAACTGGAAAAACGGGTAAACAGTGGAGAAATGAAAGTGGCCTTTAGTCTGTACCCGGTCACTATTCAGCAATTATTTGACATTGCTGATAGCGGTGCAATAATGCCTCCTAAAAGTACGTGGTTTGAACCAAAGCTGAGGGACGGCTTACTGACACACTTATTATAAGATTTTGAGTTTATACAGGCCCCCGGATACACCGGGGGTTTATAATGAATGGCTTTCAAATTTAGTTTGCCGCAATACAGCTGATTTACTGCAATTCCTGTAATACATCATCCAGTGCGCTTACCAGGTCTGCACTGTTCTGCCTGTTAAAGACCAGCGGGGGTTTTATTTTTAATACATTATGCAGTGGTCCGTCGGTGCTTAACAGAAACCCCCTTTCCTTCATTTTTTCCACTATCCTATCAATTTCCGGCACCGCAGGCTCCCTTGTTTCCCGGTCTTTGACCAGCTCTGCGCCTACAAACAGGCCATGCCCCCGCACATCACCAATAATGGGGTATTTCTTCATAAGATCGCTCAGTCCGCTCAAAAGCGATTCACCGGTTTCTTTTGCATTTTGTTGCAGCCCTTCAGACCCGATCACGTCCAGCACGGCAAGACCAGTAATCATGGAAACAGGATTCCCTCCATAAGTATTAAAATACTCCATGCCGTTATCAAAAGCATTTGCAATGGCGTCTGTGACTACTACTGCTGCCAGAGGATGCCCATTCCCAATCGGCTTACCCAGCACTACGATATCCGGTATCACTTCCTGCAGTTCAAACCCCCAAAAGGCATCTCCAACACGGCCAAAACCTACCTGTACCTCATCTGCAATGCATACACTACCAAAAGCACGAACATGTTCATATACTTTCTGCAGGTATCCCTTTGGCAAAGGAATCTGCCCCCCGACACCTAACAGGGTTTCACAGATAAACGCTGCAGCTGTTTTTCCCTCTTTTTCAAGTTGCTTCAGTATTTCCAGTACACCTGCTGCATATTTTTCCCCGGCCTCTTCATCGCCATACCTGAAAACGCCACGGTATAAATCAGGTGAAACCGCTTTATGGATATAAGGTCGTTGCCCGCCTCCACCCCTGCCATCAAACTTATAAGGGCTCATTTCAATAGCCAGCGTAGATGTGCCGTGATAGGCATGATCCAATACAATAACATCGTTTTGTCGTGTATAATGCCTTGCCATTCTTATGGCCAGATCGTTGGCCTCGCTGCCTGAATTGGTAAAATAACAAACCGAAAGTTCCGGAGGAAGCTTTGCTGTTAATGCTTTAGCATAACGCATCAGATGATCGCTCAGGTAACGGGTGTTGGTGTTGAGCGTGGCCAGTTGCTTTTGCATGGCTTTTACGACCGTAGGGTGGCAATGCCCAACATGACTGACATTATTAACACAATCCACAAATGTACGGCCCTGATCATCATACAGGTATTGTAAGGCTCCCTTTACAATCTTCAGCGGCTGTTTATAGCTGATGCTCAGATTACGGCCAATATGTTTTTTCCGGTCGGCCAGCAGGCTGCTGTAGTCCTCCTCTTTCCTGATCAGCGAAGGGAAACCACAGGCCTTTCGGAATGCATCACCAGCTTTAACCGGATTGGTTTTCAAAAGCCGCAACAGGAGCTCCCATGCCGGCTGCTCCGTAAGGAAATGATGTACATTATTGCTGTCAAATGATGCTTTTTCCGCTGATTGCGTAAGGCTGATGCAGAGCCTGGCTGTAATCAGATAATACAACAGATCTGCTTCCTGCTCCTTCAGCGGATAAATAGTATGATAGCCCTTTATCACCAGTGCTGCAGCTGCAACAGGATCTGCTGTTCCCAGTACAGCATAGGTGCAGGCCACCGCCAGGTTATTAATCAGTGCTGACCAGACCATGTCGCCAAAATCAATCAAACCACATACCTGCTCATCCTGTATCAGCAGGTTATAATCATTAGCATCGTTATGAATACAAGCCTTCCGGAGGCCGGAAAGTAAGGGCAATACCTCCGTTTCAAACTGCAGCAAAAAATAGGCAACAACTCTTTTTTTTTCAGGATCGCTGATATAGTGCAATTTCCGCTCCGCAATTCCCGCATGACTGATATCCCATTCATAAAAGCGCTCTGCGGCCTCATGATAGTATCCTTCCAGCTCCTGATCCATCAACCCTAAAAAACTACCCAGATTTTCATACAACGCTGCTGGTCGCTCCTTTTGATCTGCCCAGAAAGTTCCCGGCAGGAACGTAAGTATCCTTATATAAAAGGATTCACCCCCAAAAGTAAAAAAGGTAATTACCTGCCCCTCCTTATTAGGCAAATAGCTCTGAAAATAACCCTTTAACGAAGATCGGGAAAGGCGCGCTGCCACCTGTACCTGTGCCTGCAAAAAAGCCAGGCTGCTACTGGCACGGGCTGCTTTCAGCACCAGCTTCCTGCCATCTGCTGTATGCAATAAGAAATTTTGTTCATCATATCCATTTAACGGTTCTGCGCTGGCTGTTATATGGTAAAACTCCCGGGCAATATGTGGTACCTGTTCTAATCGGATGTTCATTTCATTTTGTTTGCAGTAACATTAAAATATGAGCGGCCGACCAGCTAAAGTTGCGTGCATTCAGCCCTTCTCCTGTTATGGGATGATAGTTTTCAAAGATAGGTTCATTGGAGAGCATTCCCTCAGCGTTACTCCACAGTTTTTCTGTTAACCGTGCTGCCAGTTGATGATACCCGTATCTTTTCAGGCCCTCTACGCCAAAGTAAAACTGGTCCAACCATACGGGACCCCGCCAGTATCCTTTTCTCGGGTTAAATTCAGGATGATCTGCAGTAAGTGTTGGCAAAGGCACTTTTGTGTTCATCTTTTGCCCGTTTGCCATAACCCGGCTAACCGCGGCAGCCTGCTGCGGATAGGCAACGCCGGCCCATAAAGGAATCCATCCTTCCGGTCCTTCAACAGTGACCCGGTCTGTTCTCCCTGTAAACTTATCGTAATAATACCCTTTTACAGGGTCAAAGAACAAAGCATTTATCCTGTCTTTCAGACCGGCAGCTTCCCTTTTCCAATCCGCAGTCTTTTCTGTTTCTCCAAGGCTTTCCGCCAATTTTGCCAGGTACAATTTTTCGGCATATAAATAGGCATTCAGATCAACGCTTTCCTGGTTAAGCGACCAGGCATGCGCACCCTCCTTTACCATTACAGCGCTGTCAAACCGAACGGCATTATCCATTCCACTTTCCCAGGCAGCTGCTATACGGGTGCCATCCGTAGAACCATATTCGCAAAGCCCGTTATGATCCTGATCCCTGTTAGTATACCACCAACGGTGATAGGCTACCAGTTTGGGGTATAGCTCTTTTACAAAAGTTGGATCACCAGATCGCCGGAACACCTCCCATACAGCCCAGGCAGCCAGTGGCGGTTTTGTATCGCGCCAGTTATTTTCTGCTTTATCGGCATAGATACAATCGGGAACCATGCCGGTACTGTCCTGATAATCAAACATGCAACGAATGTTTTCCTGCGCCAGTACCGGGTTAAAGCATCCAAGGCCTACTGCCTGTTTCCAGCTATCCCAGCTCCATACACCATAAAAGCCCTGATAATTTACAGAAGGGAAAACACCATCATGCAGTATATCTCCAAAAGCGCTGCGCCAGTTCGTATTTAACGTGAGGATACATTTGACTGCCAGGCGCTGTTTTGCTGCTGTCAGCCCAGGAGCCTTAGAAAAATAGCGCTTCAAATATCCATTCCAGCGTTTTTCATTTTTTGCCAGTTCCTGTTCAAAATCGGTCACCTGTTTTTCCTGAACCTCCTCAGGACCCGGATAAAATGCCTGTTCCTGTAGCAAGGCAACTGTTTTGCCTGCCGGCAGGTTCAGGGTTCTGTAAGCTGCCGTATATTCTTTTTTACCTGCCGTAAGAG
>DASVMC010000096.1:0-2341 GCA_036384555.1 Niabella sp.
CCTTTGTACCGTCCTTAATGCCCAATCATTAGAAATAGAAAGAACTGGCAAACCGATAATCAAATCCGGACAGGACACCACCGATTTAACTAAGCCTAAGGGGTATATAAAGGCACTGGAATGGCTTGCCACTGTATTCAATGACAGCAAAAGCGTAATACAGGTACAGGATAAAGAGGAGGGGTTTATAATGGGCAAAGGCAACTTTCAAACGGTCTTGCACCCAGGCGGCATCGTCCCAAATCAGCCAACTACTGTCTACTTTACAGTAAAGGTGTGGATATACGATAGTTCTTACAAATATGAATTTTCGAATTTCAATGCCGAAGGGTACGGATCAATAACCGATGGCGAAGCAAAATATGTAGGCAAAATGTGGGGTAAGAAAATGGCTGATAAAATGCTGCAAAAAATGTGGCCGGAATTGCGCGATGCCACTAAGAATAAATCTGATCTATTAACCCTATCACTAAAAAGCTTTTTTACCCAATAAAAACATATTTCAAAACCCCTTACCAAAACGACTACCCATGGACACTATATCAATAATGGAGCGCCTTTACAAAGAAGGTATTAAGTATGATAAGGTTAAGGTTGATGATTGGTCAACCGATCAAAAACAATTATTCGTATCATTAGATACATTAAAAGAGAATGGGTTTATCGAATATGCAAAAAGAACTGACGGTTTTCATTGGGTTAAGCTGTCATTAATTGGGCTATCCTACATGCAGCAGATGGATATAAACGCATCCATTAAAGACACGAACACTATACAAAAATGGTCACTCCTATCTACCGGTTTTTTGATTCTAATCGGAGCTTTCTTCCAAATGATGACATGGAGTATTGCTAAAGACGAATACAGGTTACATATACGGCAAGACACAACAAAAAAAGAAGCCCTAAAAATTGAAAACATAGGAGCGTCATCGCTATTGGATTCCGTCCATACAATCCGCGTATCTCTTGATAGTATTTCTTCAAAAGTTTCACGGCTTAAATGATATCGTAGTTGTTAGTACCAAGTTATATATAGTTACCAAAAATAAATGTTAAAAACTAATCCCTTGTCAGCAAAAACTTATTCTTCTCCTTCAGCTTATCATCCTCGAATAACTCAAAGCTGAACCATCCCGCGTGTACGAAATTGGCTTTGTCGAGGAAGAGTTCGTTATCCCTGATGGCTTTCAGGCGGAACAACTCGGTGCTGTCTGCATCGTAAAAAACAATATGGTAGCGGTGCAGTTTTACATCGGGCAGGAGTATGGTCACATAGCCTTTGTTATTGGTGAATACATACCGCGAAGGCCGCCAGCTGTACTTTTCATAAAAAGGCTTTATCTCAAAATGATAGGCATCCCTGGCAAATAATGTGTCTTTGGTATTCGCAGCCATCGAATCGCGGAAAGCAGTGTATTGATAAAAAGCCAGCTGCCGTATCAGGCTGTCGCGCCGGTATACCGAAATAAAATCAGGCGCTTTCACAAAAGGCCGCAGCTGAATGCGCGAAGGGTCTACCATGAACAGCGTGTCTTTTGTTTTTGTGGCGATGGAATCCCGGAAACGGAGATAATCTTCCTTGCTTAAAGCCATCAGCAGTCTTCCCCTGGTATAGATATTTACTTCCGGGGCGCTTTTCTTAGGCACAACGGGTTTCCACTCGATAGACCTTTCGTTGATCCGCCGCAACCCGTCCTTGGTTTTGTGGTTGATGGAATCACGGAAACGGGCATATTCCTGTTTGGTAAGCTGGAACAGCATAGTTCCCTTCACATAAATGCCTATCATATTACGCGCATCTGCCGAAGCAGTTGCCGGAGAAGGAGCATTCCAGGGAATATATACCGAACCTGTTTTTGAAAAATAATAAGTACCTCCTTCGAGCACATAAAATATGCGGTAATAAGTCTTGGTGCCCCGTAAAGGTTTATTATCCACATATCCGTTGGACGGAAGCTCGGGCGACACGCTGGAAAAGATCGTCCGGAAATTGGAAACGCTGTCGGTAGAACGCTGTATCGCCAGCTGTATGCAGTTGGGATACGGGTTGTTCCAGCTCACCTGCACTTTGGTCTGCGTAAGTTCTTTTACAGTGATCGCCGGCAGGAACTCCTGGGCGTTGGCAGGGAGTGCGCGTATAAGCAACAGGGTAACAAAAACAACCAGGGGGCGTAAACAGTTCATCAGCACAAATATAAAAAGCTAAGTTCTATCAAAATGGTAAACTGTTGGCTGGCAGTGAGCGGTTGCCCTGCAGGCCGCCGCTGTGTACCAGCAACAGGCTGCTGCCCCTCGGAAAATAACCCTGTTGTACCAGGGCATCGGCGGCATGCAGCAG
>DASVMC010000097.1:0-2732 GCA_036384555.1 Niabella sp.
CGGAGTCGGTTCGCTGCAGTTGAATGTAGGCATCTTTCAGGCCGATGTATTTCAGCTCAATATCTTTTTTTGCAAAAAACCAGTCAGTAATGTTAACCGTAACAGCTCCTGCACTTAGGATAGTGTCCTGTTGCCGGTCCAGCACCAACACATCTTCCAGATGCATTTTATCAAACAGCGAAAAATCTACGTGCCGGATAGATATTTTGGTTTGCAGTTCTTTTGATAGCCGTTTGGTTACTTTATCAACCAGCCAGTTCTGAACACCGGGTAACTGTATGGCCAGCCAAAGTAAAATGACCAGTCCCAGAACGGACCCTAAGGTAATGAATGATATCTTTCTTAGTTTCTTCAGGAAAAAAGCGGAATTTTTTATTTGTAAAAGTACTTTATTAAAGGAGTACATACAAATTTGTGCCGCATCTGGGCATAATTTTATATTTTTAATAAAACATCCTGGGTAGAAGTTGCAGATAGCACGTACCTGCGCCGAAAACGGTATATTCAAAAAGGAAAAACATGATCAGACCCTTGTGTTTGGTGGTCCTCGTCTTATTGGTACAATTTACAAAAGCCCAGCAGTTCGGAGGAAATCCGCCTTCTGTGCATTGGAGACAGGTTCATTCAGATACAGCACGTATTATTTATCCTGAAGGGCTGGATACTGTGGCAAGCCGCGTAGCCACTATTGTGAACAAGATCGCGCAGAACAATTATCATGCCCTGGGCGGCCGGGTAAAAAGAGTTGATATTGTGCTGCAAAACCAGCCTGTTCTTTCGAACGGGTATGTTGGGCTGGGACCTTTTCGCAGCGAATTTTACCTGATGCCCCCAGCTGATAATTTTGACCAGGGTACCACGCACTGGACAGATCAGCTGGCCTTGCATGAATTCCGCCACGTTGAGCAGTATAATAATTTTAATAAGGGCATCAGCAAAGCAATGGGCTGGCTGTTTGGGCAGGATGGGTATGCGTTAGCAATCAATGCGGCTGTGCCTGACTGGTTTTTTGAAGGAGATGCTGTTTATCAGGAAACTTTTCTTTCTTCGCAAGGCCGGGGGCGTCTGCCTTCTTTTGTAAATGCCTATCCCGCTTTATGGCGTTCCGGGAAAAAGTACAGCTGGATGAAATTACGCAACGGATCACTGAAGGATTATGTGCCCAATCACTATTACCTGGGATATCTTCTGGTCAATTACGGGTACAGCCGGTATGGAAATGATTTCTGGAGGAAAGTGACCACAGAAGCTGCGGCCTTTAAAGGATTGATCTATCCAATGCAGCAGGCAATTGAAAAAAACACCGGTCAGCGTTACCGTGATTTTGTGAACGCCGCTTTTAATGATAATAAAAGTCGTTTCGGTATCCGCTCAGCAGAGAACAGCACAGATTCGCTTGCCGGAACAAACAAAGTGATACCTGCAGATTACAAAACATTAACCAATTATTATTATCCTCAGCAGGTAGCTGCGGGATCGGTGATCTATTTAAAGACGTCCACAAAGCAGCGACCGGCGTTTTATATCCGCGACCAGCTGGGAGAGCATTTTGTGCGTTACCGGGATATCAGTAACGAAACCCAGTTTAGCTACGCTAACGGGAAGATCGTATATGCTGCCCTGGAAACAGATCCCCGGTGGGCCTGGAAAACATACAGTTCATTGCGGGTACTGGACCTGGGATCAGGCGTACAAAAAAACATTTCCAGGCATACCCGCTATTTTTCTCCGGATATCTCTACTGACGGCAAGTTGATAGCGGCCAATGAAGTAGACCTGAAAGAGCGTTCTGCCCTTGTATTGTTGGATGCACACACCGGCAAACGCCTGAAGCAGTTTTCCCAGGCGGGAATAGATTATTTTGCAAACCCCAAGATCAGGAATGCGCATCAGGTTATTGCGGCAATTCGTCAGCAGGATGCGGCCTCTTATATAGGATTGATTGACCTGGATAAAGGAACGGTCACAAGACTGACACCACCAACGATGAAGCCTGTGGGGCAGATCAGCCTTCATGGAGACAAGGTGTATTTTATTGGTTCCACGGGTTTGAAAGATGCTGTTTTTTCGGTTGATATCCGGTCGCACCAGATCCAAAGGTTAAAACAGGAAGAATGGGCGGTTTACTTTGTCAATGTGGCGGCGGGGAGCCTGAACTGGACCAGCTTTACGGCAGATGGATACCAGCTGCGCAGCAAAAACTATGCGGATGCGGTGTGGACGAATGTCAGTAAAGAAGCCTTTGCAGCAGGTACTTCAGGTATGATTGGAGATTCCGTGCATCTGGCAAATAGTCCTGTAAATACAGCCATGCCATTGTGGGCATCAGGAAAGTATGCACAATTAACCGCGCCGTTCAATTTTCACAGCTGGCGGCCCAATTACGACGATCCGGAGTACAGCTTTACGGTTTACGGGAATAATATCCTGAATACGACCCAGACCCAGCTTTACTATTTGTATAACCAGAATGACCGGAGCAATGCAATTGGCGGAAGCTTTACTTATGCCGGATGGTATCCCTATATCGGTTTGGGATCACAGTATACGATTGACCGGCAAATTCGTCTTAAGAATAAAATAAGAAGGTGGAACCAGTGGGACAATTATTTGTCTTTATCAGTTCCGTTAAACTGGAATAACGGAAGATGGTACAGCTATTTTACGGCAGGCACCAGGCTGGGCTACCGGTTTGATTTTAACCGGGGTGCGGCATATGCGCCCTCTGATCA
>DASVMC010000098.1:0-10892 GCA_036384555.1 Niabella sp.
GGTATAAAAGGTATTCCCGAACATCCTGTTGCCTGGCTGTATGCGGTTGCCAAAAACAAAACAAAAAATCATTTTAAGAGAACCAGTCTCTTTACGGAAAAGATCGCCCCGGATATCAAACAGAAAACCACGGCAACTACAGAAATCGATCTTTCTGATTCGGGTATTGCGGACAGCCAGCTGGCCATGATCTTTACGGTTTGCAACCCGGTCATCGCTGCTGAAGCACAGATCGCGTTAGCCTTACAGCTGCTGTGCGGGTTTGGAGTACAGGAAATTGCTGATGCCTTTTTAACCAATAAAGAAACCATTTACAAGCGCATTAAACGCGCAAAGGAAAAACTGAAGGAACTACAGATAAAAATAGAAATACCTGAACCTGGTCTTCTGGAACAGCGGCTGATACCGGTGCTGACCACCTTATACCTCCTTTTTAATGAAGGTTATTATTCTATTTCAGGAGATCGGCCGCTAAAGCAGGAATTTTCTGCAGAAGCAATGCGGCTGGTATTACTCTTACTGGAGAACAGCCGCACCAACCTTCCCGCCGCAAACGCCTTAATGGCATTGATGTGCTTTCATACTTCCCGGTTCCAGGCCAGGATCAGCGAAAACGGGGACCTTATTCTTTATGAGGATCAGGACACATCCCTGTGGGAACCGGTATTGATTGAAAAAGGCATTTATTACTTAAACCAGGCTGCCCGGGGACAGCAGCTGACCAAATTTCATCTGGAAGCCGGTATTGCTTACTGGCATACCCGACCCGGAGACGACCCGGAAAAATGGGAAGCCATTCTGCAGCTGTATAACCAGTTGCTGGTTCTGGAATATACGCCAATTGCAGCTTTGAACCGCACCTATGCGCTGGCCAAAGCCAACGGGATTGATGAAGCAATTACCGAAGCGGAACAATTAAAACAGGAGAATAACCATTTCTACTATATTTTATTGGGCACCCTTTACAAAGAAAGAGATGCCCAAAAGGCGCTATCCCTTTTTCACAAAGCAAAAGAGTTCGCTAAATCTGAAAACGACCGGCAATTGATCAGTAAAAAAATAGATCAACTCAAAGATATATGCTAACTTAGGAATCCGTTAATATACTGAATAACATTGTGCGCAATTATTCAGTAAGAGTTCAGGTGCCGGACCGCTCTTGATATGGATATTACTCTTTCAAAAAATCTAAAAGGAAAAAGAAAAGCATCTTTGCATTAAATTTTTACAGTATGAAGGCAGTTGTACTCGAACAATTCGGAAGCATCGACAATCTTATTTATAAAGACGTGCCGGATCCCCTACCCGGTCCCGGCACTGTTTTAATTCAGGTAGCCTATGCTGCAGTAAATCCCTACGACTGGAAAGTGATTGAACTTTTTGGAGAGCAGGTAGGTGTAAAAGTCCCGGTGATCCCCGGCTCTGAACTGTCAGGGATTATAACTGCTACCGGTGAAGGAGTTACTGAATTCCAGAAGGGAGATGCCGTTTTTGGAAATCCTTCCGGCTTTGGCGGCTGCTTTGCAGAACTTGCCGTTGCCAAAGCAGCAGATCTTATTAAAAAGCCGGATACGCTCCCATTTGAAGTTGCAGCCGCGCTGCCGGTGGCAGCACTCACTGCCTGGAAAGCCCTTTTTGAAGAAGGAAAACTCCGCTCAGGGCAAAGAGTATTGATCCACGGTGCTTCCGGAAATGTTGGCGCAATGGCAGTACAACTGGCAAAGTTAGCCGGGGCTTATGTTATCGCTACCGCATCCGGCAAAAATGAGCAGCGTATAAAAGCCCTCGGTGCAGATGAGTTCATAGATTACACGCAACAGGATTTTACATCCACAGCTACCGGAACAGATGTTGTGCTGGATACAGTGGGAGGAAAGACCCAGGAAGCTTCATTCAAAGTTATAAAACAGGGCGGGTATTTAATCAGTCTTGTACAACCTCCTGCTACAGAAATAGCAGCCCGGTATGGTATTCATGCAAAAATGGCTTTTGGAGGTCCTGATACCGGTCGGCTCAAAGATATTGCTGCGCAGGTCATTAGCGGAACGATCGAAGTGGCTGTTGAAAAGGTGTTTCCTTTGACTGAAACAGCAGCAGCTGTAAAGGCCGTAAAAGAGGGACACCGCATAGGAAAAATCCTGTTGAAACCCTGACATATAAATCACCATGCATGTCCGCAGTTCAGTTATTGATAACGCTGTCTGTAGTACCTGTTACCGCGGTAACAGGTATCTATATATACCGTTATCTGAATAATAAATTACTGAACGCCCATACCTGGATGCGCATTTTAAGTATGGGGATGCTGTTATTTATCAGTATAGCTGCGCTATTTTCGGGAGGGCTCCTGCTGATGGCATGGTTGTATGATTACTTCAGCTAAAAAGGACATCCCTTAACATTATCATGCCCGGCGCAGCCGTGCATCTTTTTAATCCGGAACCTTTCCGCTTTCCTGCTCCCGCAGGGTGACGGAAGATTATAAAGTTGCCATGTCAATCACAAAACGATACTTTACGTCACTTCGTAAAACCCGTTCATATGCTTCATTCACCTTTTTAATATCGATCAGTTCAACATCTGACACTATATTGTGCGCTGCGCAATAGTCCAGCATTTCCTGTGTTTCACGAATGCCCCCAATAGACGAAGCAGTCAGCACCCGGTTTCCCCGCATCAAGCTGCCTCCGATAATACTTAGCGGTTCCGGGGGCAGCCCCACACAAATATGAACACCATTTGTTTTCAGCATCTGCAGATACCGGTTATAATCATGTGGAGCGGAAACCGTATCAATGATAAAATCAAAATAACGCTCCAGTTTTTTTACCTGCTCAGGGTCTTTTGTTAAAACGAATTTATGGGCACCAAGGCGTTTTGCATCTTCTTCTTTGGAAGGAGAAGTGCTCAGCATCGTTACTTCGGCGCCAAATGAAACAGCGAATTTCACAGCCATGTGCCCTAAACCACCCAAACCTAAAACACCTACTTTATGTCCCTTACCCACTTTCCATTTACGCAGGGGCGAATAGGTGGTGATACCCGCACAAAGCAGCGGGGCTACTGCTTTAAGATCCAACTGATCAGACACATGTAACACAAAGTGCTGATCACAGACGATCTTGCTGGAATAGCCGCCATAAGTAACCGTTACGCCATCTTTCTCACGGGAATTATACGTCCATACGGTTTGTTTATTATCACAGAATTGCTCCTGCCCGTTGCTGCAGCTGTCGCAGTGCTGGCAGGAGTTTACCATACAGCCAATGCCGGCCAGTTCTCCTACTTTGAATTTAGAAACATGCTTACCTACGGCTGCAATACGGCCTACGATCTCATGGCCCGGCACTATCGGGTATATGGCCGCGCCCCATTCGCTTCTTACCTGGTGAATATCAGAATGACAAATGCCGCAGTACAAAATATCTATTAATACATCTTCTGCTCCTACTGCTCTTCTTTCAAAATCCCAGGGTTCAAGAGCGGCTGTTTTATTATGTGCTGCATAACCTTTTGTTGCGATCATAAATGATTGATTTTTGTATTGAAAATTAAAAGAACGATTACAGATCCTTTTGAACAGACTGCACTTATTCCACTCCTGCCTCAAAATAAGCCAGCTCTTCACTCAGATCAAGAAAAGGATACCTTTCCATTAATATTTTGGCTTTTTCATATTGTGCCCGCAGAAACCGGTGATGGGCTTTTGTTTGCGGATGCAAAGCCCGGTGCCGCCTGGCTATTACCAGTGGCCTGATTTCTTTCATAAGCTGCTGTGAAGCGTCATCTACGCAGGACGCTATAAATTTTTCCAGCACAAATTCAGTAGCCGGATAGTTTGGATGTGCCAGGTCAACATCATAAAAACGATAATCCCGCAGCACATCAATCACCAGTTCATAGGCCGGAAAATAATAGTGGTGCTCAAATTTGCCGGCAATATGGTGCACAGCTTCCAGCAAACGGGCCTTGCTCCTGTTATTGGCCACCACGCCGTCCCGCAAATGGCGGACGGGACTGACCGTAAAAATGATTTTTGCACTGGGATTAAACATCCGGAGCCGGTGATATAAATTATCCAGCAATGCAACAGTTTCATCAATTTCCAGCATTTTTTTATCAAACCACTGACCCGGCGCCCGGTGACAATTGGCCACTTTCAGTCCGGAAAGCGCTATATCCGGATTATTGCTGTTTAACCGGTAGGCAAAGGAGGAGCCCAGCGTTATGATCAGCCAGTCTGCCTGCTTCAGAAAAACATGCGCTTCGTGGAGTGTCCTGTTCATTTGCCCCAGCGCCGCTTCTTTATGTACATTTGAAAATTTCGAATGATAATGCCAGGATTGCCACACTTCGTTTAGATAAAACAGGTCCTGGTCTTCATAGGGCGCCCCATCTATATATCGTACCAGACTATGATATACGCTGGCCGGATCAAACAAAATACCGTGCGGATTTTGCATTACTTCAAACTTATGCTCCAGCAGGGCATTGCCGATGTGCTCTGTAAAACAGGAACCCACCAGCAAAATCTTATCGCCATATTTTATGGGAGGCGTTAATTTTTCCAGTTGTATAGGAGCCATAAAATCCATCCTGCAAATATCATGAATTTCTGCATAAGCACCGCCTGTACACCCGGAGCACCAACTATTTCCCCGTAAAACAGATACCAGCGCTCTTATCAGCGACCATCACTAAAAGTTATCCTGCTGTACCGAGATGATCTTTTGGTGGAGGCCGAAATTAAAATTCCGGGTATCCGCTTTTAACAATTTTTGTGCAAGTGCCAGGTAACGTTTTTTTACTGATTCATACAGCCCACCGGTTGCTTTTTGATGCTGTAATTGCAAAAAAAGTAATTCAGACTGGAACAGCAGGTATTGATACGCATCTTCAGAAAGCTCCGTATTTTCTTCATGCAGATAATCCGTAACAGCGCTTTCATTAAAATTCTCATTCAGAATGCTGCACAATAATTCATATTGCTTATCTCCCAGCGCTTTTCTGGCTTTCGCAAGCGTTTCAAAAAACTGGCTCACTTTTGCCAGCAGATAATCGCGGCTTAGCATCCTTTTTTTCTGAAATGTACATGAAATTTTTTATTTACAAAATGCACAAAGCATGAATAAGCATTTCAGGAAAATCCCTTCTGGCCAAAAACAATAATAAATACTCAGGAGAAAGTTACAATTTTATTAATTTAGGAACCCGAACCATTATTCCTTTTCAGATGCATTATAAGAAACAGCTTTCAAAGGACAAGGTATTAAAGCGGCTGATCCGTGAGCATGGTCTTTACACGCTTCAGTTGCAACAGAACATTTTGTTAAAAATATGCACCTCCATCCTGGGCCAGCAATTGAGCACAAAAGTCGCTGCCGTTTTAAAAGACCGTTTTCTGCAATTATTTAAAGGGCAAAAGCCCACAGCCCTGAAAATACTGGCGGTTCCGCATGAAACACTCAGGAGCATTGGCCTGTCCAACGCAAAGGCCCAATATATTAAAAATGTCTGCCAGTTCTTTCTGGACAATAAACTAACCGACTCCAAACTGCATCAATTAACAGATGAAGCTTTTGTTGAGCTGATCACCCAGATCAAAGGTGTTGGTAAATGGACGGCTGAAATGCAGCTTATGTTTTCACTGGGGCGGGAAGATGTCTTTTCCATTGGTGACCTGGGCCTGCAAAAGGCCATCAGCCAGCTCTATCAGATCCCCTTCACCAGCAAAAAAGAATATGAGGCAAGGATCATTGCCGTTACTGAGCACTGGAAACCTTACCGGACTTATGCCTGTCTTTATTTATGGCGGCATTTGGATGCAGCGCCGGTTTAGAAGTGTTGAGTTATCAGCTATCAGTTTTCAGTTATCAGTTTTCTGTAGTCAGCTTTCCCCGTTAAGCATCCGGCATCGGTACTCAGCCCTACCTACTTCCTGCCCTTTGCCGCATCGCTTCATATAAGATCATTCCGGTTGCCACTGAAACGTTCAGGCTTTCAAACCGGTTCTGCATGGGTATGGAAATCGATTCATCGCAAATCTTTAATAACGCAGGATAAATCCCTTTTTCTTCACCGCCCATTACTATGGCTGAAGGAATTGTGAAATCTGCTTCCGGTATGCTTTTAGCGGCCTTCATCTCCGCAGCAAATACTTTTATGCCATTCAGATGCAGTTCATCAACGGTTTTCATCAAACTGTTGACACGGCAAACGGGAATTTTTTCCAAAGCACCGGCTGAAGTAAGGATCGCATCCTCGTTCAGTGCACCAACCCCTTTATCCGGTATAATGATCGCATGTACACCACAACACCAGGCGGTTCGGGCAATGCCGCCTATATTGCGGATGTCAGTAATGCCATCCAGCAACAGCAGCAAAGGCACCTCTCCGTTTTCTGTAACCAGCGAAATAACGTCCTGAAAGTCCTGATAACGGATCCTGGCTTTCTGGGCTACAATCCCCTCATGCCCGTTCACATTAAAAAAATCCAGTTTTGCTTTTGGTACATAATTAACGGGAACATTATGGTCAGCCGCCAAACGTTTAATTTCACTGGCGGAGCGGCCATTCAGTTGCTGATCTAAATAAATACGGTCAAACACGACGCCTTCCTGAAGTGCTGCTACCACTGCTTCCCGGCCATAAACCAGATTTGACTTTTTAGGCCGGTGTTGTTTTTTTCTGAAATCTTTCACTCCGCAAAGAAAAGAAATCTTGCCGCCACTTTGAAAATTATATTTTGAACAAGGTGGCTGAGGTGCAGCAGCCCATACTGTGAAATCCTCTTTTTTTTGATATACCACAGACCCGATCGCATCTATCCTATTCTGATACCGATCGCCTTATCACCCCACTGAATGATCCATTGCAAAAATTTAAAAGCAATAAAGAGCACCAATACCAGAATAACCCCGGCTACGATCAGAACGGTAAAAATGACCGGCCCGGCGCTTCCTTTGTGTTTACCCTCCGTATAATGCGCTGTAAGCAGTTTTACATTCCGGGCATTTGCTTTATATATAAAATCAAAAACCCAGCCCAGTAAAGGCACTGCACCTATTAGAGCATCTAACGTGGCATTGAGCATCATTTTTGCTACCACCTTTCCCGAAGCACCGTACTGAGCCATGGTAATGATCAACCCGATCGACATCAGGTAACCACCCACATCCCCTGCTACCGGTATCAGGTTCAGCAGCGGATCGATCCCGAATCGAAAACGGCCGATTGAAAACTGTTCGTCCAGCAATCTGCTGATCCGCTTTATAACCTTCAGCCTCCGGTCTTCGCCGGGTATCTGGCTCTGGGGTGATGGTTGTTTCATATGAACGATTTAAACCAACGGAAGTCCCTTCAGCAACAGCAACTCTATTTTCTGGAGTGCAGCTACAGAAATAGCATCCGTAATGCTCCCTGTTGCAATCCTATCAAATGCATCCTGCAACGGAAGCCTTTTGATCTGTAGCTGTTCTGTTTCTTCCGGCTGTGGTATTTTCTGTACCAGTTCTGTGGCCAGGTAAACAATTGCCAATTCATCAGATACTGAATTCGACAAATGCATTCTCAGCAATTCGGTCCATCGGCCAGCTTCCAGCCCGGCTTCTTCCAGCAATTCCCGTTTTGCACTTTCCAGCGGAGCGGTACCTTCAGGACAGCCGCCTTCCGGTAGCTCCCAACTGTACTGATCGATTACAAAGCGGAACTGACCAATCAGGTACGTATTCATGTCCTGATCCAATGCAACGATCCCAATAGCGATATTTTTAAAATGCACTTTCCCATAGATCCCCTTACCACCGGAAGGGTTAATCACATCATAGGCGGTAACATTGATCCACGGGTTATCATACATCACTTCCTGGCCGGTTACCACCCACGGATTTTTTGTTGCTGACATTTGGTACTTTTTTTGAGTTATAAAAACAGCAATTATTGTTCCACAAACAATTAAGTCTCATTGGTAACAATAATTCTGTTAGTTTTACGTAGTAAATATAGTCACTCAACACTTTAAAAAAGACAGATCATGAAAAAGACGTTCTTTGCAGCAGGCGTTGCCGCCCTCTTTATCCTGGCATCCTGCGGAAACAGTTCAACGGAAAAATCCGGAACAGATTCTACCACAACAAGCACTACTGATTCTTCCACTGTAGCTCCGTCAGCCCCGGCACCGGAAGGTACCCAGGTGGCGGTGGCCAACCTACAGTCAACAGCCGACAGTACAAAAAACCTGGGCACCGCAAAATTCTATAAACTGGCCGACGGCAAAATAAGACTTGACGTTGAGATTAACATGCCTGAAAGGGCGGACAGCAATGTAGCAGTGCACTTTCATGAGCATGGCGATTGTGGTATGAAAGGAGAAAACTCGCACGGCCACTGGAACCCGACAAAATCACAACATGGCGAATGGGGTTCTGCTTCTTTTCATGCCGGTGACATCGGAAACATTAAACTGGATGCACAGGGTCATGGCACCAAAAGTGTAACTACCGATTTGTGGAGTACTGATCAGGGCGACAAAGACATTATTGGCAGAGCAGTAATTGTGCATGGAGGTACGGATGATTATAAAACCCAGCCCACCGGCAACAGCGGACCAAGAGTTGGTTGCGGTGTAATTACCAAATTATAGCAGTCTTTTCAGATTGCTGCAATAGCTGTGTCTGAACCGGGCACAGCTATTTTTTTTGTCATTACATACACCACGACTGCATCCTAAGAGCTGCCCCCCTTTTTTTCCGGGAAGCAGCAATATCCGGAGCTTTGCCCTCCTGTATAAACATTCAGATTTCCCTATATTTTTTTTAACTTGCTGTATATGAAATCGATTTTATTGTTTGGAGCCGGCAAATCAGCCACGGTGTTAATCCAATATTTCCTGCAATATGCCAAAGAAGAACAATGGGAACTTACTGTTGCTGATGCAGACCTTTCACTGGCGCAAAGTAAAATCAACAACCATGCCGCAGGCAGAGCCGTTTCTGTGAACCTGGCAGATATAACTTCTATTAATGAACTGGTAGCGGAAGCTTCTGTTGTCATTTCCATGCTTCCCCCTGCTTTCCACATTGTAATCGCGCGAAGCTGTCTTGCGCTGAAAAAGAATTTTTTAACCGCCTCTTATATTGACGAAGAGCTGCTCCTTTTAAAGGAGGAGATCGAGAAAAACGGGTTATTATTTATTGGAGAAATGGGACTGGATCCCGGGCTGGATCATATGAGCGCTATGCGAATTTTTGACCGGATCAGGAATGCAGGAGGCGAGATCATCAGCTTCAAATCCCATTGCGGCGGACTGGTAGCGCCCGAAGATGATACAAATCCCTGGCACTATAAAGTAAGCTGGAACCCGCGTAATATCACATTAGCAGGAAGCGCAGGAGCCGTATATAAGGAGGATACTATTACCAAATGGGTCCCTTACACCGAAGTCTTTGAAAACTGCCCGGTCATAGCAGTGCCGGCCCTGGGCAGCTGGGCCTGTTATCCGAACCGCAATTCGCTCCAGTACATTCCCATTTATCAACTGGAAACTGCCAAAACGGTAGTACGCTGTACCCTGCGTCATCCGGACTTTTGTACCGCATGGCAATATATTGTTATAACCGGCCTGACCACAGTGCTTGATACCGGGATCATTGAAAACTTTCATAGTAAATCTGTCAGTGAATGGTTTACCGCCTGTCTTAATTTTTATACAAAATCTGAAACATTTGAAGACTTCCTCAAGCGCTATGTTGCACCGCCGGACCAACAGCTTGTAGAACATCTTTTTGAGTACCTGGGGCTGTTCAGCGAGGAGCCTGTTCCTTCTGCAGCAAAATGTTCTGCGGATATTTTACAGCACCTCCTGGAAACCAGACTGGCGCTTAGCCCTGATGACAGGGACATGATCATCATGATCCACGAAATCACTTTCCGCCTGAATAATAAAACAGAGCAGCTGTTCAGCTCACTTATTGTAAAAGGAGATAATGCGCTTCAAACAGCTATGGCCAAAACAGTGGGTTTACCCCTGGCCATTGTTACCCGTTTATTACTGAACGGTACTATACAGCTAAAAGGATTACATATCCCGATCCTTAAAGAGATCTACGAGCCTGTGTTGGCTGTGCTGGAGCAGAACGGTATCCGGTTCTATGAAGAAACCTATTCATAAAACAGGTTATCTTTTTTTTACTCCGCCCAACTCATCACATAATCCGGGTTCTCAATTTCCAATGCCTGGCGGGTAAGTAGTAACGGGTGAAAAGTATCAATCATTACTGCCAGCTCCTGCGTTGCAGTTGCGCCGATGCTTTTTTCAACAGCACCGGGATGCGGCCCATGCGGAATACCCGCAGGATGCAACGTGATCATTCCCCGGGTCACATTTTTCCGGCTCATAAAATCGCCATCCACATAATAAATCACCTCGTCACTGTCAATATTACTATGATTATAGGGTGCAGGAATGGCCTGCGGATGGTAATCGAACAACCGGGGCACAAAGGAACAAACCACAAAGGCATTGGTCTCAAATGTTTGATGGACAGGTGGCGGCTGATGCACCCTTCCGGTGATGGGCTCAAAATCATGAATAGAAAAGATAAAAGGATAACAACAGCCATCCCAGCCAACCACATCAAAAGGATGAGTGCCATAATGCAGACCGTACAGCACCCCCTTCTTTTTAGCCCTGATCAGAAAATCCCCTTTTTGATCAATTGCCTTCAGATTGCCGGGAGGGCGGATATCCCGCTCACAATATGGGGCGTGCTCCATCAATTGACCGTATTTGCTCAGGTATTTCCGGGGGAAGCGCAGCGGGGAAAAAGATTCCACGATCAGCAAACGGTTATGTGCATCAGCAAACTCAATCCGGTAAATAGTGCCGCGCGGAA